>CAUYTX010000028.1:0-8218 GCA_963575665.1 Gammaproteobacteria bacterium
CGCTCCTCCATGGCTTAAATCGGCGGGGTCACTCGACATCCTTGTCTCGTTCCGTGGGAAATAGTTTTAATCCTCGTTTGGCCATTTCCTATCAACCTGCAGAACATCACATTCTAAAGGCACAATTTAGTACTGCTTTTCGTCCTCCTACCTTCGTCGAAATGTATGCTACTACTCCTACGCTTTTAGGAAATCCAAACCTTAAACCAGAAACTATTCGTACTTATGAAGTAAGCTATATTTATCGCACTTCAGAAACTGTAAGTCGTGCCACCGTATTCCATTCCAGTTTGAGGAACTTAATTTTAATTTCTGGTAGCCTGTATGAAAACACTAGCAGTGCCGCTAATTTGAACGGAATAGAATTAGAGTTAGAACGAACGCTCACTTCCCACGTAAAGCTAAATACTAACTTCTCTTATGTAAAAACAAAGGATTTGTCTACAGGCTCAGAAATCCCTGGTTCTGCCAATTTTTTAAGCAATGTAGGATTGGTGTATCAGCCTAATCGTGATTATTTATTAGCTCTACATGATACTTTCGTGGGTAACCGAAATCGAGACGTAAATGACACGAGAAACAAGTTGGGCAGCAGTAATATTGTGAGCCTGACGGGAAGTATTCTTAATTTTTGGCAAAAGAAGGGTTTAACCATGCGGATTGGGGCAAACAATCTTTTTAATAGTGATGTGCGCCTTCCTGCTCCTATGAATACCTATCCGGGAGATTATCCGCAAGCTGGTCGCGAATGGTGGATGAGTATCCTGTACGACTTCTAATTGTCATGAATGACAGCGTGCAGAGTACTTATGTAAAACATTTTTCTTCCATTCTTTTTCTGGTGATATCGATTTCGTTAGCGTGTATTGTCTACTCGGCAAGTAGTGCTACGGAATTGACTGACCAGCTGTGGGTGGGTATGAAAATGTTTCCCACGATGGTGAGTGGGGATACGAAGCTTGAAAAGAAATTAGGATTAGATGGAAAGCTGTTATTATTGATTGTCTATCGAGACAGTGCGACCCTTGCCGAATCAGTTGTAGAACGTCTAAGCCATATCGCTGATAAAATCAGCACATATCCCATTCGTATTGAATCTACTGACACGCTTGACTTTAAGGAATGGGAGTCCATACCGGTTGCGGGGCTGTTTATTATCGAATCCCTCCCAGATTCGCAATTCCGGCAAGCCATCCAGTTTGGAATTGTACATCATACCGTTACGTTCTCTAGTTTTACCGATCATGTAAGAGATGGAGTACTAGCTGGTATTCACATTTCTGGCAAAATTCGTCCTGCATTGAACCTAAGAACATTACTGAAATCTGAAATTCAGTACAATACGTTCATCTTAAACGTTTCAAAAACCTATGATTAATCCCAACAGACTACACCTGAACAGTCTGGTAACGAGAGTTTTTTTATTCGTATCGGGTATATCCATTATCTTTGGAGGACTCGCAGTTTTATTTTGGAATGCTGTTCTTGCACCACAGCTCCAATTATCAGAACAAACCAAGTTAGATCTTCTTAGCCCTCTTTATGCCCAATCTGTGGTCGCTGTGCTGAGCACTGAAGACATTAATGCACGCAACGCAGAAATGGATATCCTTGCCAGTGAAATTCTAATCACTATTGACCCGGCCACAGATCAACGCATGTTCGAAGGAATAGTGATAGAACTAGCCGATGGAAAGAAAATAATTGATAAATCACCAAAATCTGAGTTCTATGGGTTAACATCTCAAGCTTTGCTTATTTCAAAAACGAATTACAACCCAATTGGAATACTTCGTCTTTATTACAGTGATCGATTTCTCAAAAAAGTTTTAGAATCTGCCAAAATCAATTTTCTTTCATTAGTTTTAATGGGTTTTTTCGTGTTGGTCATTTTTTTAAAGTTATTGATTCATCAAATTCGACCCCTTGTCAGTTTAGCCACTTCTTTAAAAGATTTTAATTCAAAGTTATCAAAACAACGTCTACCTGCCATGTTGCCATCTACCAGTTTGGAAATTCTTCAAGTAAAGGTGGCCATGGATAATTTGTTAACCGATTTCACCAATACTAAGGAGTATGTAGAGAGTATCATTACTTCTATGACGGATACTCTTCTCGTCATTTCTCCTCAAGGTACAGTAAAAAGTATCAATCGGAATGACCTGTTTGGATTTGATAAAGCTGAAATTATTGGCCAACCGATTAGCTACCTTTTTTCAGTACAAGAAATGGAAATGTCTGATTTAGATAGTTGGTTAAGTAAACTTTTCCAAGCTAATTCTGTCGAAAGTATCGAGGTCACATTAATCGAAAAAAGTGGACAACCTGTAACGGTTTTAATTTCTGGATCCATCATACGTTGTATAGATCAAACCATTTCTGATGTAATCATTATCATCAAAGATATTAGCGAATTAAAAAGGAACCAGCAAGCTGTCTTACAAGCTAAAGAATTACAATTATCCGCTGCAGAATTAGCTAACCGGGCAAAAAGTGAATTCCTTGCCAACATGAGCCATGAAATTCGAACTCCAATGAATGCGATTATTGGATTAAACGATCTGGCACTCAGACAGGATCTTTCTCCAAAAATCAGAGATTATTTGCTAAAAATACGTGCTGCGTCACATTCGCTGCTTCACATCATCAATGATATTTTAGATTTTTCCAAAATTGAATCTGGAAAATTGGCGTTAGAAAAGGTTCCTTTTCACCTTGGGGATCTTTTTGATCATCTATCTGACCTATTCCGTAATCAATCTGCAGAAAAAAATATTGAGTTAATGATGGAAATTGACCAGGATTGTCCAGTCAATTTGTTCGGGGATGTCCTACGATTGGAACAAATTCTAATCAATATGATTGGTAATGCCCTCAAGTTTACGGAACAGGGAGTAGTACATATTCTGGTAATGCAAGTCAAAACAATTTCACCTAAGTACAACCTATCAGAAAAAAATGTAGAATCTAGTTACCCCGTTGTACTTGAATTTCTGGTGAGAGACAGTGGAATTGGGCTATCGGCAGAACAAATCGATAAATTGTTTCATTCTTTTGTTCAAGCAGATGGTTCTACAACCCGAAAGTATGGCGGAACAGGATTAGGTCTCTCGATATGTAAGCGTCTAGTGGAATTGATGGAAGGAAGAATTTGGGTAGAAAGTTCTTTAGGGAAAGGCTCTTCGTTTCGATTCACCATTGTCTGCGAGCAACGTCCTGATGACGAACGGAAAATGCCTACACCACCTGAATTTTTAAAAGGGCTAAAAGTATTGGTTGTAGACGATAATGAAATCGCCCGAGAGATTTTAGATTCCATGTTGAGGAGATTTAGTTTCATACCCACACTGGCCTCCTCTGGTCTGGAAGCATTAAATATCATGGAGCAGGCGGTAGCAAATGGTTCACCTTATCCACTGGTGTGCCTTGACTATCGAATGCCAGGGATGGACGGTATCGAAACTGCTATAAAGATGGCAGATATTGCCGCACAACACAATGCTTATGATCCACTCTCTAGAATTATTTTGATGACCGCTTTTGGTCAAGAAGATCACTTGATTCCCTTGGTTAAACAAACAGGCATTTCTACTTTCCTCAGTAAACCAATCAATTCTTCTCATTTGTTTGATGTTGTCATGGATCTATTTGGACAACAGGTGACTAAATTCTATCGTGGGGTAGGAGACGAAACGGACTATAGTGAAATTATTGACAAAATCGGTGGCAGTCACGTTCTGTTGGTCGAAGATTTGCCAATTAATCAACAAGTCGTTAAAGAATTGCTGATTGGTATTGGAGTATTCGTTGATATCGCTAACAATGGGGTTGAGGCAATAAAAATGGTCGAACAAAATCATTATGATGCTGTCCTAATGGATATTCAGATGTCGGTAATGGATGGATATGAGGCAACGCAAGTCATTCGTCGGAATCCTCGTTTTGCAAAATTGCCTATTATTGCAATGACTGCTCATGCAATGGCCAGCGATCGAGAAAAATCGTTGGCAGTAGGAATGAATGACCACATTGGAAAACCCATTGATCCTAGCCGATTGTTCTCGTTGTTGACAACTTATATTGAACCCGGTAAGCGTGTTCCACTTAATCAAGAACTCTTGCAACAACGTCCTTTTGTAAAGGAAAAATGCCACAATATTCCGGGAGTTGATATGAATTCTGCTTTATCTAGGGTAATGGGCAATCAAGATTTACTCATGGAATTATTATTTGATTTCAATCGTGACTACGCAACAACAGCTAAAGATGTACGAAACTTTTTAACCAAAGGTGAGTCAGAGCATGCTAGGCGTCTACTACATCAGATCAAGGGGGTGTCTGGTAACATTGGAGTGAACGCTGTCCACGAAGCAGCGCGCACTTTGGAACAGGCCATCAAGGAAGAACGTGAAAATGACTGGCTACCCCTAACAGAGGCTTTCGAGATGGCATCTCGAGAGATTCAGACCAGCATTAGTGCTTTGCAACCAACGTTTTTTGAAGAGTCCACTACTGTAGAGCCTAGTAAAAAAGAGGATACTTTGGAGGTTGTAGACAAGGAAACTCTCAAACTCGCCCTAATGGAATTGGCAAATCACTTAAAACGATTCAGCTTGGGCTCAACCGCAGTTTTTGAAACCGTTAAACCTTTACTTTTGCGGACTGGATTGCACCAGGAAGTCCAACAGATCGCAGGACAAATTGATCTATTTAAGTTTAGCGAAGCACTCACCTCTTTGGAATCGATTACGAAGAAATTAGATAATTTTTTGTAAAGGAATGTGTGTGATAGAAATGTTTGCAAAACAAAAAATATTGATTGTTGATGATACACCCAGCAATATCAAAATTCTGATTGGTATGTTTTCTTCTGGCTACGACGTTGCCATTGCTACCAACGGAGAGGAAGCCCTACAAGCAACGGCAGCATTTATACCAGATTTGATCCTATTAGATATCGAGCTACCAAAATTAGATGGTTACGAAGTATGTATTCGACTAAAGGGGGATCCAAGAACAAGATCTATACCCATTATTTTTCTTACCGGGCGAGATAATGAATTAGACGAAGCAAAAGGATTACAACTCGGAGCTAGTGATTATATTACTAGACCTTTTTGCCCTGATGTTGCCATTGCTCGAGTGGAAAATCATCTTGCATTGAAGCGACATCAGGATGTCATGGAACAGATGATTAAGGAATTAAAAGAAGCTAGAGAGTTAGCCGAACAAGCTAGTCGGTCAAAAGGAGAATTCCTTTCTAATATGAGTCACGAGATTCGCACACCCATGAATGCCATTCTCGGGCTTACTGATTTGGCCTTGAGTTTACAAATGCCACTGAAGGTGCGCGATTATCTCGCCAAAATTGCTAACTCCTCTAAATCTTTATTACGCATTATCAACGATATTCTTGATTTTTCAAAAATTGAAGCAGGTAAATTAGAACTAGAAATGTCGGATTTTCTTCTCAGAGATGTTTTTGACCATTTGGCAGATATGTTTCGGTCAAAAATCACTGAAAAACACATGGAGTTAATTTTGTGTGTCTCTGAAGAATGCGGCTACGAATTATGTGGCGATTCGCTACGTCTCGAACAAGTTTTAATGAACTTGATGAGCAATGCACTCAAATTTACTGAAGAAGGAGAAATCGAGGTTCAGGTAAAAAGTTCTCAAGAATCAGTCCAAGAAGTCACGCTAGAATTTTCTGTTCGGGACACGGGCATCGGTATGACTGACGAACATCAGAACAAACTCTTTCAGCCATTTACACAAGCGGATAGTTCGGTGACACGTAAATTTGGTGGAACCGGTTTAGGGCTTTCCATCAGCAAAAATTTAGTTGAAATGATGGGTGGAAAGATATGGATTCGTTCAGAAGTAGGACGCGGTAGCACGTTTTATTTTACTACTGTATTCCAACGAAAATTAGGTTCGGAAACAGAAGATTTTATTCCACCAGAAGATATGGAACATCTTAAAGCACTCATCGTAGATGATAATTACGCTTCCCGTAATGCCTTGCAGAAACTATTAGAAACATTCAGTTTTGCAGCAAAGGGAGTAGCTTCTGGTCAGGAAGCCATCCATGCCATTGAGCAAAGCATTATCAGGAAAAATCCTTATCAATTAATGTTAGTAGATTGGCTCATGCCTGAAATCAATGGCATTCAGGTTCTTAGACAACTCAAAAATACTATTGCGCTCAGTTTTCTCCCAAAAACGATCCTATTAGTCCCTTATCATCGTGAGGAAGAGCTACGGCTACTTGGAAATGAAATAGGAGTGAATGCCTATCTTCCTAAACCTATTAACTGCTCGATTTTATTTGATACGATCATGAATGTTTTTGGTAAAAATATCACCAAAGCTTTCCGAGTAGGAAAGGGCGTGATTGATACCAAAAAAATTGTAGAGCGCATTGGTGGTGCTCGTGTTCTATTGGTAGAAGACAATAGTATCAATCAACAAGTGGCTAGAGAAATTTTGGAAGAACTTAATCTCATTATAGAAATAGCAAACGATGGTTTGGAGGCAATCTCAAAAGTAACGGAAACGGCATATGATATCGTTCTTATGGATATTCAAATGCCTGAAATGGATGGCTACCAAGCTACTCGTGAGATTAGAAAAGATCCAGAATTTGACGTGCTACCTATTGTTGCCATGACGGCCAACGCCATGACCGGAGATCGTGAAAAGTGTTTTCGTGCAGGCATGAATGACCACATATCTAAGCCAATCGATAGGGTGCATTTGTATAAGGCATTGGTAAAGTGGATTGTGCCCCGTGCAGGGCTTGGATTAAATGCTCCTGTTAAACAAAATGAAAACTCAAAAAAAGAAGAGATTATGATTTCCACGACTCTAGCAGGTATTGACATCGGTGAAGCTATGATTCGATTTAACGGTAACCATCGTTTATATCGCACGTTGCTATTTGAATTTCATCGTAATTACGCAGAATCTTTCCAACAAATTCAAGCGTATTTGACAGCAAGAAGAAAGGACGACATAATTTCTGCTATTCGACTTGCTCATACTGTGAAGGGTGTAGCTGGAAATATTTCTGCAAAACGATTGTATGAAGCTGCATCAGCCTTAGAAGAGGATCTCAAGCATCTTCCCGGTGAAGTAATCACCACTCTTAACATCTATCGGGATGCCTTAAAGGAAGTAGTAGAGGCTATTGGGGTTATGCGGGAAAGCGAGTTAGCACCTAGAGAGGACACTTCTTGTTGTATAGGAATGTCACCGGCAGAGATTCAGAAAATATTTACTCCGTTAATCATTGAGTTATCTCAGCAGCTTGCGAAAAAAGCATATAAAGCCAAGGAATCTTTTGAGAATCTTCACTCTCATCTAATGTGCGTACCCATGGAGGTTAGAGAAGAAATAAAACACCTTGGGGAACGAATTGAAAAGTTTGATTTCAAAACTGCATTACAACTACTAACCATCGTTGCAGAAAAACTTAAAGTTGATTTGAAGGCAGGATCCAAGTAACCATGACCCAAAAACAGTCGAAAATTCTTATCGTCGATGATGCCCCCGATAATATCATGACAATAGCGGGGTTTTTGTCAGATTATCCACTAATCGTAGCAACCAATGGCATAGATGCTTTAGAAACAGCACTTTCTGAACGTCCAGACATAATTTTGTTAGATGTAGAAATGCCAGGAATGAATGGCTACACAGTTTGTGAAAGGTTAAAAGCCAATAAAAATAGCAAAATGATCCCAGTTATTTTTGTTACGGGAAATACCAAACAAGAACAAATTATTAAAGGTATTGAGGCCGGAGCCTTCTATTATCTCACAAAACCTGTTGATCCCAAGATTCTTTTGGCGGTTGTCAAGTCTGCTTTGTCTAGGGCAGTTCCTCCACAGGATTTACAGGAAGATGCCAAACAAATTCTGCATGCCATATATTTCATGGACAAAAGTTATTTTCGTGTCAAGACTTTAGAGGAAGCACTGTATATTTCAATGTTTTTATCTAAATTATCTCCTGACCCAGAAAGAGCTCTCTTGGGATTAAGAGAGTTGCTTACCAATGCCATCGAACACGGTTCGCTCGGTATTACCTATGCAGAAAAAAGCAATCTCTACAAAGAAAGAGAGTGGAAAACTGAACTAGAACGTCGACAATCATTGCCTAAATACCGTAATCGATATGTCACCGTTCATTTTCAACGTGCAGAGAATTACAT
>CAUYTX010000029.1:0-8185 GCA_963575665.1 Gammaproteobacteria bacterium
GTTATCGTTATTTTCTTCACTCAGGGTACAATCCACTTAATCGGAAAACGCTCTAATACTAAAGCCATGTTTAGTCACTCTCCGCAGAGCCTAGACCATGCCCCCGCAGCGCAGTGGAGCCTTGAGCAGTTGGCGAGAAACAATCTTTACAAACGGGAAGACTCTGCGATCATCCAGACGCCAAAGGGCGATGGCATCACACGGCTCACTTTAGCGAACCGATTCGGGCTATTACAGGGGCCCAACGATGGCCCAGCTAAGGTACTCCATAAGCTAAACACTATTATTGGCAACTTACAGGAGGTGGGGGTAATCGCTAACGTGACACGGGATGGGGTGGAGAAGAAGGGCAGTGCGGCCTTCGAGGTACACCTACATATCGAAATGCACCGAGACTACGTCATGGCATACCGCTATGCCCGAAAAGAAAATGACCTTCTCCGAGCAGAGAAAGAAGCACAACGCCCCTTTTCTGTACCAAAACGCACTAAATCTCTCCTGTTACCGGTACAAGGGAAAGAAAATTGCGAGTAAAGTAGCTGTAAACTTGGAAACCAATCAAAATGAATCAACAATCCTTATCCTCACTTATTTGGTCTGTGGCTGATCTCCTGCGCGGAGATTACAAACAATCCAAATACGGACTTATTATCCTCCCTTTTACCATATTACGACGCCTTGACTGCGTGCTTGCCCCCACCAAAGCAGCAGTATTAAAAACAGCTCAAGAGATAAAAGGAATTGATCCAGAACCATTTTTAGTACGCATTACCGGTTTATCGTTTGCAAACAGATCGCCACTAGATATGGGAAAGCTCATGGGCGATCAGGATCACTTAAAGCAAAACCTATTGGACTACGTGCAGGGATTTTCCCCCACCGTGCGCGACCTTTTTGACCATTTCCAGTTCGTTACCCAAGTCGAAGAATTAGCCGAAAAAAACTTACTGTATCTAGTTACTGAAAAATTTACGAGCCTCGACCTGAGCCTAAATGAAATAGACAATCATCAGATGGGTCTAATGTTTGAAGAGTTAATCCGAAAATTTTCCGAGCTCAGCAACGAAACGGCAGGAGAGCATTTTACCCCCAGAGAAGTAATCCGCTTAATGGTAAACCTTCTGTTTATTGAGGACGATGACGTATTAACCCCCGGCACCCCAGTAGTTCGTACTTTGTATGACCCTACCGCTGGAACGGGAGGCATGTTATCCGTTGCCAGTGAGCACTTGTGGAACCATAACCCGAAAGCCCGTTTGACGCTATTCGGCCAAGAACTAAACCCCGAGGCCTATGCTATATGCAAAGCAGACATGCTGATTAAAGGTCAAGAGGTTTCTAACCTTCACCAAGGGAATACCCTATCAGACGATGGCCACACAAACCGCAAATTTGATTACATGCTGTCCAATCCTCCGTTTGGCGTCGAATGGAAAAAAGTAGAAAAATTAGTTCGAAAAGAACAAGAGCGCGGCTACGAGGGGCGTTTTGGTCCAGGATTGCCGCGAGTTTCCGACGGCTCTCTATTGTTTCTATTGCACCTGATTTCTAAAATGAGACCCACCACCCAAGGCGGTAGCCGATTGGGTATTGTGCTCAATGGCTCTCCTTTGTTCACTGGTGGTGCGGGAAGTGGTGAATCTGAGATCCGCCGGTACGTGTTAGAAAACGACCTGCTAGAAGCCATTATCGGTTTGCCTGTGGACATGTTCTATAACACCGGAATTAGTACCTACGTTTGGATATTAACCAATCGTAAACCAGAACACCGACGGGGTAAGGTGCAGTTGATCGACGCTTCAGATCTTTGGCAAAAAATGCGAAAGAGCCTGGGTAGCAAGCGAAAAGAATTGGGAGAAGATCACATCGCTCGCATTACCAAACTCTTTGGCGATTTTGTGGAGGCCGAACAAGACGGAAAGCCCATTTCTCGCATTTTTGAGAACCGCGCGTTTGGCTATCACACCATCACTGTTGAAAGGCCTCTACGAGACGAAAACGGAAACATTCTCTTGGCCACCAAAGGAAAGCAAAAAGGCAAAACCCAGCCTGACACGAATCTACGAGATACCGAAAACGTGCCCTTGGGGGAAAGCCTACAAGAATACTTCGACCGCGAGGTATTGCCCCATGCGCCAGATGCTTGGATCGATCACGAAAAAACCAAGGTAGGTTATGAAATCCCCTTTAATCGACATTTTTACGTGTTTACCCCGCCACGGTCTTTAGGAGCGATCCACGCCGATTTGTCGGCTTGTATGGATCGTATTCGAGGAATGATGGATTGTTTGGCCTTCTAAAATCTTAACGGAGAAAAACAATGAACGCGTTGTATACCTTAAATACGGATGACTTGAACGAGACGTTCTTACAAACTGTCCAGATGTTATTTCCCCATAAAATGGTCAAAGTGACTATTCATGAAGTTACCGACCACCAGATACCAGAATACCTTACAACAAGTGTAGAGGAAGTTCAGAAAATGCGTGGCCTCTTGCGTGGGATGGATACGACTATTGAACGGGAAGAAGATCGGCTATGAATACCGCCAATATTGTAGATTCCTCTGGATGGTTAGAATATTTTATTGATAGCGATCGGGCTGCTTTGTTTGCACCAGCTATTGAGGATTCTAAAAACCTCTTAGTGCCAGTCATCATCTTATACGAAGTATTCAAGAAAGTATTGCGAGAACGTGGGGAAATAAATGCAATTCGAATCGCCAACTTCATGCGAAAAGGCAGAGTGATCGATTTAGATTCTTCGTTAGCACTCAATGCCGCTCGTTACTCTTTACCACTAGCAGATAGCATTATCTATGCAACTGCAATAGGTCATTTCGCGACGCTTTGGACTCAGGATGACCACTTTAAGGATTTACCAGGAGTGCGCTTTTTTCCTAAAACCTCGAACATCATATTATGAGCTATCCTCCTTATCCAAAGTACAAAGATTCTGGGGTGGAATGGTTGGGGGAGGTGCCGGAAGGGTGGGAGGTGAAGCGGCTTCGTTTCATGGGGGATATAAACCCTTCCAAAAACGAAACGATAAATATTGATCGTAATACAGAAGTTTCTTTTCTCCCCATGGAAGCGATAGGAGATAATGGCTTTTTAAACTTAGAACGTACCCGACGTATTGGCGAAGTCGAAATTGGTTACACTTATTTTGGAAATGGTGATGTAACCATGGCCAAGATAACACCCTGTTTTGAAAATGGCAAAGGTGCCATTATGCAAGGCTTACTTGGTGGAATAGGTTTTGGGACAACCGAACTAACTGTACTTAGACCATGTCTTAACAAAACTACAAGTAAATATCTTTATTGGATTTTCATATCTACTCCATTTCGAAAGTTAGGCGAAGCCACTATGTATGGTGCCGGTGGCCAGAAACGGGTACCAGATGATTTTGTTCGCAACTTTGAAATTGCTTTCCCGCCTCTCCCCGAACAAACCCTAATTGCCGCTTTCCTAGATCGTGAAACCTCCAAAATAGATGCTCTCACCACCGAATACCAAACCCTAATTGCCCTATTGGCCGAAAAACGCCAAGCCATGATTTCTCAGGCAGTGACTAAAGGCCTTAATCCCAATGTGAAAATGAAAGATTCTGGGGTGGAGTGGCTGGGGGAGGTGCCGGAAGGGTGGGAGGTGAAGCGGATAAAATATTTATCAACACGAATTTCAAGCGGCAAAACACCTTTAGGAGGTAGTGAGGTTTATGTAGATGAAGGAATAATCTTCTTGCGCAGTCAAAATGTTTACGACGAAGGATTACGGCTGGATGATGTAGTTTTTATTACTGCCGAAGTTGACGAGTCTATGGCAGTCAGCAGGGTAGTACCAAATGATATTTTACTAAATATTACCGGTGCATCTATTGGACGGTCTTGTGTAGTCCCAACAGAATTTTCTTCTGCTAATGTTAACCAACATGTTTGCGTCATCCGTTTGCAGGACATACACCAAGTACCCTTTGTTGGGCTATTATTTAAGGCTACAGTCATTAAAAATCAAATTGACTATATGCAAAATGGTGCTGCGCGTGAAGGACTAAATTTTGTGCAAATTGGAGAAATTTCTATACCTCTTCCCCCCCTCCCCGAACAAATCCTAATTGCCTCCTTCCTAGATCGTGAAACTTCCAAAATAGACGCTCTCACCACAGAGGCCAAACGCGCGATCGACCTTCTAAAGGAAAGCCGCTCGGCCTTGATCTCGGCAGCGGTGACGGGAAAGATTGATGTTCGGGGATTTTCTTGCAGATAATACGTAAAAAATGAGATATGAATGGAGTAATTTACCATGCTAACCACAGTACAAGGCCAGTACCGTAACGGAATTATACAATTAGAGGAGTTACCACCCAATCTCCTTGAAGCACAAGTGATCGTGACCTTTTTTCCTAAAAGGATGCCAACAATACAAAGCCACCGCCCAATTGGATTGGCTCCAGATTGTGGAGAATCATTAGCGCAAAATTTTAATGATCCCCTACCTACTGAAATACTCGGAGTTTTCAATGGTGAAGGAACATGAATCTATTACTTGATACCTGTACATTTCTATGGATTGTGCGTAATAGACCGGAACTATCTGAGACCGCAAAAACCTTGTTTCAGGATGAAAACAACAGAGTTTTTCTAAGTGTAGTTTCTGTTTGGGAAATAACAGTTAAAAACGGACTAGGTCGCCTACCGCTTGCAGATCCACCTACTATTTATATTCCGCGTGAACGAGAACGGCACAATATCACTTCATTAGAATTGGCGGAACAAGACGTGCTCGAATTAGAACACTTGCCACCTATTCATCAAGATCCGTTTGACCGTATGCTAATTTGTCAAGCACGTACTCGTAGCCTAGTCTTACTAACGCCAGACCAAGCAATTCGTGCGTATCCAGTGGCAAGCGTTTGGTAAAACACGTAAAAAACACCGCTTAAGGTGATTGCAAAAACACATGAACATCCACCACGAAATAGAATTTGAAAATGATATTTGTAGCTATCTAGCCGCCAATGGCTGGCTTTACGGAGGCCCTGAGGAGGCAAAGGAATACGACCGTGCTTTAGCACTATATCCCGCAGATGTAATGAACTGGGTACGAATTAGCCAACCAGAAACCTGGAAAGGATTAAAAGAAAAACACGGAGCAAAATTCGAAGTCCTGTTACTAGAACGTATCCGCAAGACTTTAGACACCCTTGGCACATTAGATACGCTAAGGCGCGGAGTAGAATTGGTCGGCTTGCGAAAACCAGTGGACTTGTGCCAGTTTCGCCCTGCATTCGGAATAAATGCCACCTTGCAAGCCCGTTATGCAGCTAATCTCTTGCGGGTAGTGCGCCAGGTCCGTTATTCCCTACACTGTGAAAAGTGCATTGACTTAGTGCTATTTCTCAATGGCCTTCCGATGGCCACGGTGGAATTAAAAACCGATTTTACGCAAAACGTAAAGGACGCCATTGACCAGTATCGTTATGATCGATCTCCTAAAACAGCGGGGAAAACGGAACCTCTGTTGAGTATTCCAGGTGGGGCTTTAGTACATTTTGCAGTGAGCAATAGCGAAGTGTATATGACCACGCGGCTAGAGGGAGCCAATACGAAGTTTTTGCCTTTCAATCGCGGGAATGAAGATGGCGCAGGAAACCCAACCAACCCAAAAGGCTACGCCACGGCTTATCTGTGGGAAGAGGTATGGGTACGGGAAACCTTTTTAGACATCTTAGGCCGTTACTTAATACCGATACGGAATCAGAAAAAACAGATTACCAACTGGATATTTCCTCGTTATCACCAATTAGATGCAACACAAAAACTAGTCGCACAAATACTCAAGGACGGGCCCGGCCACAAATATCTTATTCAGCACTCCGCTGGATCTGGGAAGACGAATTCTATTGCTTGGATGGCTCATTTTCTTGCCGATTTGCACGATGTCCAAGATCACAAATTATTTGATACCGTAGTAGTAGTATCCGATCGCACCGTACTAGATAGCCAACTTCAAGAGGCCATAGAAAGTTTTAGCAGGACGCCCGGCGTAGTGGAGTGTATAAAAAATGAGATCAGTAGCAAAAGCCAAGGATTACATCAAGCCCTGAGTGGTGGCAAGAAAATAGTGGTATGTACCTTGCAAACTTTTCCCGCCTTGACAAAAGTGATGTACAAATTAGCGGGCAATAGAAAAAAAGGGGCTGGCAAGAGATTTGTAGTAATAGCCGACGAGGCGCACAGTTCTCAAACAGGCAATGCCGCTGCCAAGCTCAAAGCCGTGCTCTCTCCCACGCAACAAGATGTTTTAGCGGAAGGTGGAGAAATGGACACCGAGGACTTATTAGCCGAACAAATGGCTAAGCGTGCCCAATCCAACCGCATTAGTTATATTGCCTTTACGGCTACTCCAAAATCAAAAACGTTACAATTGTTTGGCACTTTGCCAGAGCCTACGCAGCCAGCAGGTAAAGACAACCTACCTCGTCCTTTTCATGTTTATTCCATGCGGCAAGCCATCGAGGAAGGATTTATTCTCGATGTATTGAAAAACTATACCAGCTATAAAATGGCTTTTCGCTTAACCCATCAAGGCAAAGAAATTGATGATCAAGTAGTGGACACCCATGAGGCCATGAAGGGCATTATGGATTGGGTACGGTGGCATCCACACAACATTGCGAGTCGTGTAAAGATTGTAATAGAACATTTCCGAGATAACGTAGCCCACCTATTAGATGGAAAAGCTAAGGCAATGGTAGTGACCAGTAGCCGAAAAGAAGCCGTGCGCTGGATGATTGCCATGCAAAAATATAGTAAAGCGCGGGGATATCCCATTGGTCTATTGGTAGCCTTTTCCGGTGAAGTGGAAGATCTTGAAACTAGCCCGGAGCCGTTTACTGAATCTAATATGAACCCTGGTTTGCAAGGGAAAGATATTCGAGAGGCCTTTGATAGTTCAGACTACCGCATTCTATTGGTGGCGAATAAATTTCAAACCGGTTTTGATCAACCTTTATTGGTTGCCATGTATGTCGATAAACAGCTGGGCGGTGTCCAAGCAGTACAAACTTTGTGTCGCTTAAATCGAGCTTTTCCCGGAAAAGAGACCACTTACGTCATCGATTTTGTAAACGATAGCACAGAAATTTTGGAATCTTTCCGGGTATACTACACCACCGCGGAATTGGCTGAAGTAACGGATCCAGCGACGCTTTTAGACCTGCGAGCTAAACTAGACACCTTAACCTATTACGATAATTTTGAAATAGATAGAGTAATCAAAGTAGCCTTCAAACCTAAAGCTACCCAAAAAGAGCTAGATACTGCTATTTCCCCAGTGGCTAACCGGCTGCTTACCCAATATCGAGGTGCCAAAAATATCTTTGCCAATGCGGTAGAAAACAGCACGGAAGCTCGAAAAGCTAAAGGTACGATGGACGCTTTACTACTATTCAAAAAAGACATGGGGACATTTAATCGTTTCTATGCTTTTCTGTCCCAGATGTTTGATTATGGTAATACCGAATTAGAAAAACGTTTCGTTTTTTTCCGTCTCTTATACCCATTACTAGAATTTGGCCGCGAAAGGGAAGGCCTTGACTTATCGGCTCTACAATTAACGCACCACACATTACAAGATTTGGGCAAGCAACACCTCAACCTAGGCCATGGTGATATTTCTAAGATTGAACCTGAACAACCTGGGGGCAGCACGGTACCGGATAAGAAAAAAGCTCAGTTGGCAGAAATCATTCAGAGAGTAAACAATTTATTTGAAGGGGATCTAACTGAAAACGACTGCTTGGTATATGTAGATAAAGTCATCAAGGGAAAATTATTAGAATCGCAAACTTTACAAGAACAGGCAGTCAACAACACGAAAGATCAGTTTTCCAATTCGCCCGACCTCGATAGGGCACTCGTAAACGCAATTATGGACGCTTTAGCAGCACATCAAACCATGAGTAGGCAAGCACTTAACTCTAAACAAGTGCTTGGCGGGCTAAGAGATATCCTTCTGGGACCCGCAAGACTGTATGAAACGCTGAGGGGTTAAAGTCGGAACTGGACTCCAAAAATAGTTAAGCCGATCCCAACCTAGCCGACGGAAGCTTTAGACAGGGGTATAGGAGTTACGCAGTTGAAATCACAAATGATTGATTTTATTAAGTTTTGATAGAA
>CAUYTX010000030.1:0-8053 GCA_963575665.1 Gammaproteobacteria bacterium
ATAAAGCATAAATGATACAATAACTTACATTATTTCTTACGTCGAACTCAGGTTATAGTAAAACTCTATATCAACTCTCTCAGAGGTAAGACAGTTTTGAATTTTTCCGAAATGGCGGAGATAGCAGCCTTAATCTCTACTAAAATGGGGTTATATTTCCCGGAAGAACGTTGGTCTGACTTGATACAAGGATTGACGAGAGCAGGTCATTCCCTCGGGTTTAAGGATACCTACTCGTACGTACGCTGGTTATCTGCCCAAAATCTTTCTCTTGAGCAAATTGAGGTGTTGGCGAACTATTTAACGGTAGGGGAAACTTATTTCTTGAGAGAACCTAAATATTTTGAATTTCTAGAACAAGAGATTCTACCACCGTTTTTAATGCAAAAAACACCCCTCCGACTTTGGAGTGCGGGTTGTTGTACGGGAGAGGAAGCCTACTCCCTTGCCATCACTTGTCTTCGTGCGATACCGCACCAAAATTTTTCTATTTTAGCAACTGATCTTAATCCAAAATTCCTTCATAAAGCTAGGATGGGTCTTTACTCAGAATGGTCTTTTCGAGGTACTCCTACTTGGTTTAAAGAAAACTTTTTTACAAAAACATCAGATAGAAAATTCTTAATTTCTCCGGATATAAAATCTTTAGTACATTTTGAAAGAATGAATTTAGTACAAGATTTGGATCCCACTCCCACACATTATCTTAATAGCCTAGATATCATTTTTTGCCGAAATGTGCTAATGTACTTTACACATGAACAACAAAAAAAAATTGCCATAGCTTTTCACGATTGCCTTGTAGAAAATGGAATTCTCATGGTGAGTCCCGCTGAAGCGAGCGTAGATCTTTTTTCAATGTTTATGCCTGAACAAAGGGGAGAGGTGCTCTTTTTTCGAAAAACGAAAAACCAAAAACCTTTGAAAAGATTTTTAGAGTTGAATGCTTTTTTTCAGCCTCCTATTGCTAATTTCTCTTTTTCTACGACAGAAAAACAAATAAATACTTTAACAAACACAGACGAATCATGTCTCTCCTTAGCACGTTATTATGCCAATCAAGGCCAATTAGAACAAGCACAGTATTGGTGTGCACAGGCTATTTCTTTTGGACGAACTAATTTATCTACGTATTTTTTAAGTGCTACTATTTATCAAGAATCCGGTCGACTTTCGGAAGCAATCATGGAATTCTTGAAAGTGCTTTATTTAGATCCTGATTTTATTCTTGCTCATTATATATTGGGAAGCATTTATCATGTTTTAGAAAAACGTGAGGAATCAAAAAAACACATCTCTATTGCCCTTGAGTTATTGGCTAAGCGAGACAAGGAGGAAATTCTGCCAGAATCAGGAGGCGTTACTTGTGGGCAATTAGCAGAATCTATTAAGAACACGAGAAACCATGGGTTCTATTGATTGGAATGTTATTCATGGCCGTCTTGCTAAAGTAACGGCTACGATTTCTGGCGAAGTGTGTTTATCTCCTGGAGAAGTCCAGAAAGTTTTAGAAACACGTGCTTCTGCTATTGTTCAACTGTCAGATCCTCTGGAGCTAGGAGAGAAATTAGAGGTACTAGAGTTTCAATTGTCTGGAGAATCTTATGCGATTGAGAGTAAATATGTGTATGAAGTATGTAAATTGAAAGACCTCACATTTTTACCCAATACTCCGTCTTTTATTGCAGGGGTTATCAATTTGCGCGGACGCGTTCTTGCCATTGTCGACATTCGGAAACTTTTTGAATTTCCGAGTAAAGGACTTACTGAGCTAAACCAAGTCATCGTGCTTTCGGAACGAGGCAATGAGTTTGGAATACTAGCAGATTCAATTTTAGGTGTCCGCTCATTGTCTTTTTCTTCGTTGCAAGAAAAGTTGCCGACCCTTACAGGCATCCGTGCTCAATTTTTGAAAGGAGTCACTGGTCAAATGAGCACTATCTTGGACGGAGGACGATTACTCGAAGATTCTTCTCTCAAGGTTGATGACTCTCAACAATAGGAAATTCTGAGATGAAATGGTTCAAAAATCTTACGATTGGTGCAAAACTTTTGTGGAGCCTCGGTATCCTTTGTGGTCTTTTAATCGGACTTTCTTGGATAGCTTACCAAACTTTAGTAGAAATTCAGCAAGTAGGACGGGAAGAAGTAGATCAAAACAACCGAATGGCGATTCTTTCGGAAGAAATTCGAACTCATCAGAATTACATTCGTGCGGAAATGTTCCAACTTTTAACTATTCATAATCCTTCTGAACAAGCCACACTCCAAAACAGAATTGAAAAAAGAATGGAGAAGATTGATCGAGGTTTTGAGAGTATCAAAAACTATTGGGTATCCAAAAAAGATTTAGTGGGATTGGAATTTTTAGATAACGTAAATAAGGAAATTGATGCCTATCGAGAAGGGAGATCTGAACAATTTAGATTTATTTCTTCAGGAAAAGTAGAAGAGGCAAGGCTTTTAGCTACTGGAATACAACACGAGCGTTTCGAACGTGTTCAAGTAGGAATGCAGAAGATCAGTGAAGATCTTGCAAAAGATAGTGAAAAATCAGTAGCTACCTCCATTCGTCTATTCGATCAGGCAGTCCACCTTTTCTTTGGCATTACTTTGGGTGCCGTTCTTTTTGCCATTCTGATAGTTTTGGTTATGCATCGTTTGATCGTTTTACCCCTTCGCAGCGTAACGCGCGTCGCAGAACAAGTTGCTAAGGGTAATTTGTCCATTCAACTTGAAGTGGAAGATCGTGCCGATGAGATCGGTACTTTGCAGAGCACACTAAAGATCATGCTAGAACATTTGCGTGGACTAAACCGAGAACTCCGAGAAGGAGTTGGGCTCCTCGCGGCGTCTTCGTCTGAAATGTTAGCAACAGCCTCTCAAGTAGCAGAAAGCACTTCACAAACCGCAATCAGCGTCAACGAAACTGGCACGACAGCAGAGGAAGTTAAACAGACTGCTTACCTTTCCCACCAGAAGGCCAGGAGTATGCAAGAGAACTCAGGAAAAACAGCAAGTGTTGCAGAAACGGGTCGGAACGCGGTCCTACATACTTTAGAAGGCATGAATCACATTCGGGAACGAATGGAGTCGATTGCAACCAGTGTTGTGCGTCTCAGTGAACAGGGTCAGGTCATTAGCGAAATTATTGCCACGGTCAATGATTTGGCCGAGCAATCCAACCTCTTAGCAGTCAATGCCGCTTTAGAAGCCAGTCGTGCTGGAGATTATGGGAAAGAATTTGCGGTGGTGGCTCAAGAGGTTAAGAGTCTTGCAGAGCAATCTCGGCAGGCTACTACTCAAGTGCGAGTGATTCTCATGGAAGTGCAGCGTGCCACAAGTGCTGCAGTTATGGCCACAGAACAAGGCACCAAGGCAGTAGCTGTAGGGGTTAAGCAGGCAACCACCGCGGGGGAATCTATCCAAACCTTAGCAGATAGCATTGTAGAGACTGCCCAAGCGGCCCTTCAGATTACTGCATCTAGCCAACAACAGTTGGCAGGCATGGATCAAATTTCTTTAGCCGTTGGTAACATTCGACAGGCAACCCAGCAAAACACGGCCAGTGCTCAACAACTCAAGGGAGCTGCAAAAAACCTTCAGGAATTTGGCCTGCGTCTTCGTGCCATTGCAGAAAGACAACGGTTGGACATGAGCTAATCGGTGAACACGGTGGATAAACACTTTCAAAAATTTTCCCATTGGACTGGCTATTTGGCTTGCGGTGTTGGCACCATTGTCCTCTTGGGTTGGCTCTTAGATATTCCTACTCTGAAAAGTTTTTTGCCGGGATTGGTCAGCATGAAGGCCAACACGGCACTTGGTTTCGTGCTCGTGGGCGTCAGTCTCCTACCATTCCAAGAAAATTATGCACGAACATCAGCCACTTTAGCTGGAGCTATTGGTTTCCTAACCTTGTGCGAATACCTTTTTGGTTGGAACCTCAAAATAGACCAACTACTTTTTGAAGAACCGTTAGGATCAGTTGGCACTAAAATTCCGGGTCGAATGGGTTTCAATACTGCTCTTAGTTTTCTCTTGCTCGGGAGTTCTTTGCTCCTGATCCGAACACAAGAGCATGTTCGACTCGCACAAAGCTTTTCCGTTGTTGTTTTTCTGATTGCGCTGTTGGCATTGCTTGGATATGGATATGGTGTTCAAACTGCAGCGGGGGGCATGGGCTCTTATACAACCATGGCTTTACACACTGCGCTGTTTTTTTTGCTCACCCCTTTAGGAGTTTTGTTTTCACACCCTAAAGTTGGGATCATGGGACTCCTAGTCAGCACCAGACCCGGAGGTTCACTAGGAAGACGTTTACTACCCCTCTCAGTGCTCCTCCCCATTTTGCTCGGATGGTTGTGCCTTCTCGGGATGCGTGCTGGAATGTACGAAGTTGAATTGAGTCTAATTTTTCTAGTCCTTTTGAATATTATTTGCTTTTCTGCTCTTTTGTGGCCCACGGCACGTTCTCTAAACTTAGCAAACAGAGAACAACAATCTGTAGAAGAGACTTTACGTCAATCTAGGAAGGAATTGGTCTCGGGAATCGCTACCCTAGTAGACTCGTCTTCCAAAATTTTTTCTGCACTTTCACAAGTGGCAAGTGGTGCTGCACAAATTGCTACAGCTGTGAGTGAAACCAGTACCACTGCAGAAGAAGTCAAACAAACTGCCCATCTTTCGCATCAAAAAGCAAAAAATGTGCAGGAAACTGCTAGAAAGGCAGCGGTGGTGTCTCAGATGGGTACGCAATCGGTTTCAGAAGCCCTAGAAGGGATGCACCAGATCCGAACGCAAATGGAAGAAGTGGCAGAAAACGTGGTTCGCCTCAGTGAACAAGGTCAGGCCATTGCAGAGATCATCGAAACCGTTAATGACCTTACAGAACAATCGAATCTGTTGGCCGTCAACGCAGCCATCGAGGCCAGTCGAGCCGGAGAATACGGAAAGGGTTTCGTGGTGTTAGCCCAAGAGGTGAAGAGTTTGGCGCATCAATCTCGCCAAGCCACTAAACAAGTTCGCAGTATCCTCATGGAAGTGCAAAAAGCAACCGTTGCAGCAGTAAATTCTGCAGAACAGGGTACTAAGGTAGTAGCTTCGGGTGTGCAACAAGCAAGCAAAGCAGGAGAGTCCATTCGATCTTTAGAATCGAATGTCGCAGAAGCAGCCCAAGCTGCGACTCAAATTGCAGCTTCTAGCCAGCAACAACTGATCGGCATGGATCAGATTGCGATCGCCATTGCCAATATTCGTCAAGCTACCCAGAAGAACATGTTGGGTGCTAAGGAGCTAGAAACGTCCGCACATGGACTCCAGGAATTAGGGATGCGTCTTCAAATACTTGTTGGTCAACAGTAGGCCGTGGACAAAAGGAAGGAAGCATTCCTCACACGTTTGCGAGAGACCTTTCGAATTGAGGCTGCGGAACATGTGACAGCCATCGTGGATGGCCTCGTTACCCTAGAACACACCCAAGAACCAGAACTACGTGTCCCACTCATAGAAAAAATATTCCGCGAAGCACATTCTCTGAAGGGAGCTGCTAGATCCGTTAGCCTTCGTGAAGTGGAGTCACTATGTGTTGAGCTAGAAAACCTATTTTCGTCGATGAAACGGAACGAGTTGGTGTTGTCTACCACTTTGCTCGACCGGATTCATCCCGCATTGGATTTGATCTCAAAATGGTGTGCTGTGCCAGCAGAGTTGCCTTCTCCAGAAGATTTAGAGAAGGAAAAACAAATCATTGCTTCATTGCAAAATGTGTCTCTGGAAACTGCACCTGCGGATCCCAAGCCCGTAGAAATTCCTTTTGCGCTTCCCACGTCTTCGGTTGCTCTTGCTCTAGGACTTTCCACACCTCCGTCGCCTCCACAACCACCGAAGCCTATTCCTGTAACAAAATCAGCGGCGCAAGAGGTTGTACCGGCACATGTTCGAATTGCCACTCAAAAACTAGATGCCATCTTATTAGCTACAGAAGAGCTGGTGGGGCTAAAGATTGCAGTATCTGGACACGCTGCAGAATTACATCGGTTGGCTATAGACCTCGGACATGAGAACCATCGGCGAGTCCAACAGCTTAATCGTATTCGCCAAAGTCGAGAATATACAGGTGTGGTTCGAGAATGGATTGAATCCGAGACTTCAAGCACCAAGACACTAGAAGAAACCCTACGTACACTTACTAATGCAGTGCGCCAAGATGCACGAGCATTAAATTTACTCGTAGATAACGTACTAGAAAACGCGAAAAAAGCTCTTCTCCTCCCTTGTTCTTATTTGTTAAATTTGTTTCCAAAGTCAGTCCGAGATCTGGCTAGAGATCAGGGCAAAGAAGTTGAATTGGTCTTGCGTGGTGAGGACATTGAAATTGATCGTCGGGTTCTCGACGAGCTGAAAGATCCTCTCTTGCACCTATTACGTAACGCGGTAGACCACGGAATCGAAAAACCCCCAATACGAGTTTCACGTGGGAAAACCAGTCACGGACTCATTACCATTGCGGTTGCAGCAGTGCAGGGGAATCGTTTCGAATTGATGATTAGTGACGATGGTACTGGTATTGATGCCACACAGGTGAAAAGTAGTGCTTTACGTCTCGGAATCGTGGAATCAATTGCACATCTTTCGGATGGTGAGGCCATTGATTTTATTTTCCACTCTGGTCTTTCTACTAGCCCGCTAATTACAGACCTTTCGGGTCGCGGGTTAGGGCTTGCCATTGTCCGAGAAAAGGTAGAACAACTGGGTGGTACTGTCTCGGTGTGTTCGACTCCAGGATCGGGTACTACGTTTCGCATGTTAGTACCACTTTCCCGCGCCACCTTCCGTGGTGTATTTGTCGGGGTCGTGGGGCAACGCTTTGCCATCCCAAGTGCCAACGTCAATCGAGTAATGCGCATTTCTCCTGAACAAATCAAAACCGTTGAAAACCGTCAAACCATTGCCGTAGAAGGGAGAGCGGTTGCTTTAGCTCGCCTACGAGATGTTCTTTCTCTCTCTGGTGCTGAATTAGGATTCAAAAACGCGGTTTGGCCTGTGGTGATTGTGCGTGCTCAAGATCAAGAGATTGCTCTCGTAGTAGACGAGGTCTTTGGAGAGCAGGAAATGATGGTCAAGGGATTAGGGCCGCAGCTTCCTAGGGTTCGCAACCTTGCAGGTGCCTCTATCTCTCCTAGCGGTGCAGTGATTCCGGTATTGCATGCACTTGATTTGATCGGGTCTGCTGGTTTTGCAGGTAAACCTACTTTTGGATCTTCAGTCCAAAAAAAGAAACATTTACTTATTGCAGAAGATTCAATTACTGCTAGGACACTTCTCAAAACAATCTTAGAAAGTGCAGGTTACCAAGTGACTGCTAGTGTGGATGGTTTAGATGCGTTGACTCGATTAAAAGCCAGTTCATTTGATCTAGTAGTGTCCGATGTGGACATGCCCAAGATGAACGGTTTTGAGCTAACCGCTAGAATCCGAGCGGACGAGAAGCTAAAAGGGCTACCAGTGGTGCTGGTAACGGCTTTAGGTTCTCAAAAAGATCGAGAATACGGGATTGAGGTAGGCGCGAATGCCTACCTCATTAAGAGTGATTTTGACCAGGGAAACTTGATCTCGATTATTCAAAGACTGCTGTAGCTAATTTCGAACCGTTTCGTAACAACCACCCCGCCCTTCGGGCACCCCTCCTTTACTAAGGAGGGGAGTTTGATAGAACTCAGCATAGATCTCCCTTCATCGGTAATAGAGCCGAACTTGAGAGGTCGTGTCGTATGCACCATTATAGCAAAAACATAGTAGAATGGTTACAAAACATAATCAACCTGAGTGCGACGTAAGAAAAAAGCTAACTCACTGTATTTATTTAACCTGAGTCCGACGTAAGAAATAATGTAAGTTATTGTATCAGTTATGCTTTCTTTTGATCTTACTAAAAAAACTTAAGTATTTAGGAGTTACGCAGTTGGAAGTACAAGTCATTGATTTTTATGAAAGTTTTTTTTCGTTAGAAACAATAAATCAAACAAAATCAAGAACTTGTAAATTCAACTGC
>CAUYTX010000031.1:0-7953 GCA_963575665.1 Gammaproteobacteria bacterium
TTTATCATTTATACTATTTTTATCGAATAAAGTTGATTCCATCCATGATTTTCCACTCAAAATATTCGATATAAAAATTATCGAATAAATTCCGCAATACTTTTGATCAAATACTTTTCTAGATATATCTGATTATTAAGTTGGCAACATATTAAATTTAAATTTTATACAATGTTCTGGAGATGTTTTAATAGCATATTCTTTTATTTAATCTAAATCTTTTTACATATCTTCAGTTTTTGCTAATGAATCATAGTAATATATAGTATCGAGAATATCATGAATCATAACACGAAAATGATTATCTTTTAAAAATATAACAACATTAAAATCTTATGCATTTTTCATTTCTTTTATTTTCTATTTTTGATTTGTTATGTATTATATTAAATATTCTTTTTCTGGTATTCCTAAAGTATCTAATTCTACTAATAATAAATGATGTAATTCTGGTATTGATAATCCTTTATTTTCTACAACTTATTAAAAATTTACGTCTTTTCTTAAAGGTTGTGTGTATGTTCCATAATGTGTTTATTTTCCAAATCCTTATTTTTATAAATTATTTAATTTTTATTATAATTCTTCTTATTTTTTTATTCTTTTTTCTAATTTTTTTTTTGTATTATCTTATTAATCTTATTAATATTATTATGTTAATTAACTTATTTCATTATTCAATAAGTCTAATTCTTCTTTTTCTTTAGAAAAAGTTCGTTCCATTGGTACGTCTTTTTCTTTAGAAAAAGTTCGTTCCATTGGTACATCTTCAACACCAAATTAAGACATCTCTTTTTCTTACAATGTTTAATTTGATAATTATTATGATTCATAACCTGAATATTTATTCTTTTCATAAGGATTCCAATCATATTGCTGCCATTCATCAATTGTTTTATATTTCATTTTTTTAATTTTAGGATCAACATCTTTTAATTCTTCTTCTCCTTATAATTTATTTATTATTAATTTTGTTTAATTTTTTATTTTTTTTAATGGTTATTATTATTCTTTTACTAATCCTGGAATTTATAATTTTTTTTAAATATCTTAATAAACATCTTATAATTAATTTAATCTTGATTATTAATTTTTATTTTATGGATCAATATGTTATTCTGATTCTTTTAATAATGAAAAAACATATTCAGCAGGCTAATCATAATGAAATCTTTTAGCTCTTTCTTCATATGGTAAATTATAAATTTCTAATGGTATTTTTTTTTTTTACGTTCCAGTTAAAGCATTTTTTATATAAGAAAAATAAGAACTAGTGGCATTTGTTAATTTATTTGCGGCTTCTTCCTTTTCTTTTTATTATATTTATTTATTTATTTCTTCTTATCTTTTTTATTCTACTAATGAAGGAATATTTATAGATCCTGTTTATTAAGATGATTATATACTTTGTTCTTTTTCTTTTTCTTTAGAAAAAGTTCGTTCCATTGGTACGTCTTCTTCTTTTATTGGTTCGTCTTGAATACTTTATTATTATTAAAAATGCACTTTTTTTTATAGCTGTAAGGGAGATTATTATTATTATATTTATTTTAAAAATTTGGGTCTTGAAATAACAGATTATTCCACTTGAATTGGTGCAAGATTAATAATTTCTTATTATTTATTTCCTTAAAAATGTTATAGTTATGAAGGAAATGTTTTTTTTTCAAAAATAACAGGTTTATCAAAATCATAATCACCTTATAATCTTCTATCAATTTATTATCTTTTTTCTTTA
Source organism: Gammaproteobacteria bacterium (assembly GCA_963575665.1). Classification (GTDB taxonomy): domain Bacteria; phylum Pseudomonadota; class Gammaproteobacteria; order CAIRSR01; family CAIRSR01; genus CAUYTX01. The sequence continues at coordinate 1,739 of CAUYTX010000031.1, forward strand.
TTTTCTCTGTATAATTTATCATATTTATTTTTTTATCTTTTAAATTCGTCTTATGATAACTATCCTTTTTATTATTATAAATTTCTTTATCCTTCTTAAATATCTTATGCTTATGAATATAATTATTCTTATCTTCTTTCTAATTATACAGTAACAACATCTATTAATAATTTTTTATAATCTTAATTGCTTTAATTTCTCAATGTATCATTTGTTATATTTTTAATTTTTTTATTTTAATTTTTTTTTATTCTTTTTACATAATTTTTTAAATTATGTAACTTCGCAATTCCTCTTTTCTTTCTTTTAATCTTTGTTTTTTTTATATATTTTTATTTTTTTCCTTCTCCATAAAAATATGGTTTTCCATCATCTAAATAATAATATTATTAAGTTTATTAATCAAAATAATTACGATAAGGAACAATTCTTATATTTTTACTTATTTTTATGTTTTCCATATATCAATATCGAAAAATTGTTTTTAAAGAAAAATAAGAAAGTAAATTTTTTTTATACTTGTATTATATATGGCTGATAGTATAAAAAAAGATATAGAATTAACATGCACATAAAAATAATATATAAAATAATTATTAGCTGTGAGATGGGTTGATCTAACAGAAGAATAAATTACAAATATTGTAAAAACAGGATTATCATATAATTTATCATTAAAAAAAATTGCAGAAATATAAAGATTAAAAAATGTAGAAAAAAAAGCTTAAGAAAAAATAAAATAAAAAGAAGAAAGAATGAAAATGAAATAAGATGAAAAATTATAAAAATTATAAGAAAAAGTCGAAAGAAAAAAATAGAAAAAATTAGAACAAAAATTATAATAAGAAATAGACGAAGGAAAAACATCATCAGAAAGCGATGATGATGATGATGAAAAAACATAAAATTAAGGAGGCGGAAATTCTACTAAATAATAAAATGACTATAAAAAGATACTATAAAACTCATAATTCAAATTTTAAAACTTATAATAGGATAATAAATAAAAGTATACAAATTAGTAGGAATCTGCGCGACCTTTGTCCACTGAAAAAGCGTAACAATTTTCCTATGGAAAACCTGAATAATAAATTCTAAATAAATCTATTGAGGAAATAGATTCTCCTACAAAAAAAAAATAATACCTTTTTTAGAAAAAAAACAGCTGTGAAAAACCTATTAATTAATATGCTTAATAGCATTAATAATTATAATTTGTTTCTGATGATATTAAATCTAAAAATATCCATAAATAAAAGTAACAAATAAATAATATTTAAAAGATGAAGAATAAGAAAAATAATATAAAGGATAAAAATGGGATAATATTTTATTTCATGATTTATTTCCTTAATCTGGTTTTTGCCTTTTTATGTGCGGACCCTAAAATTCTGGAAAATCATATAATATAAGATATCTTATAGATTAATTAGGATAAAAAAAAAAAAACAAGAATATATTGGATTTCGGCAATATTATGAAAGGTAGACAAGTCCGTAAAGGCAGTGAAAAAGCTATAACCTTTGCTCCTGCTGTTTCTGATTCTATTTTTTTCATTTTTTTTTTCTAAAAAGTTTAATTTGTAACAGCAGCATCTAAAACTATTTTTTAATTTAAATCACTAAAAAAACATTATTGGAACATCGCTTAACAAGCAGTCGCATTTTCAATATTTTAAACTAGTTATCCATCTAAATACGTCGTCAAGACGCTTTATAGATTTGATAAGAAATCTGTCCTATAAAAAACTTCTGTATTTGCGACTTATGTGTAATTAATAGTAAAAATCATTGATGATTAATCAACATCAAAAACACCTTTTCCACATATTAATTATGCTAGTGGATTTGCTAGAGTCATAGCAGAATTTGATGAATTTAAAATAACTGTTTATTAATTTTAACTTATTGATATTGCCATATATATTTACAAATAAAATAAATAAATTTATTATTTATATATATGACTGATATAATTATCCCTGCTGAAAATATTGAACTATTATAATTTAGAAGTAATAATCCCAATTTATCTGTTGCTTAAGCTTAAAACTCAAATGCAATAATAAAAGTTGATTCTGGAATTTATGATTTGAATTCTAGTTCTGTTTAATTAGATGTTCTTTTTCCTTAAGTTGCTAATAGTACTATTTGCTATAGATAAGATTACGCGTTAGGTTTTGGATATTGTTTTATAATTAATAATTAGAAATAAATATTTTTATCATAAAATTTATCTTGTTTATAATAACTTGTATATTATAATACTCCGGAATATGTCGACGCCTTCTAAGATTCAGCAGTAAATTCAACATCAGTAAATGATAATGGAAAATTAGTTAGATATCTTGCTCCAAATGCAGATACAACCGGATCAATGCATTATAGTTTCAAAAAATATTTCCCTGGATTTAGAGAACGTTTTCTTCATGTTCGTGAGTCTATGTAAATAAATATTAATCTTGCTTCTGTTACTGGTGTTTTATTATCATTTGCGACTAATGCAGCGAATGCTACTTTTTTAGCTGCTGATGCAACTAGTTATTCAGTAATTTTAAATATGAAATCTTGTAAATAATTAATGGATATTCCTAGAGAACCAACTTCTATTATTGATTCAATAACTTTTGCTGGTGTTTTATTAGAGAACTAATAAATTCCTGTTGGAACAAATGAAAGATTAAACTGGTCAGGAATTTTAATTTAAGATTCAGCTTAAACAGCAGCATAATAATCATATGTAACTCCAGCAAGATTAACAAGCTGCAGATTAACTAAAAATGATTATGATATTATTTTAGGTGAATCTTATTATAATTCTTTAGCTTAATTTAATACATTAAAATTAAAATAATTAAATTAAAATGTATTTTCATTTATTTTAAGACATTAAACTTAAGGATCTAATATAAAATATTATCTTTCAATTGGTGGTGATGGAACACCACTATTAATAACAGTTGCTTGGTAAAGAGAAATTGAAAACTGATATGCTAAATAATAAAAAAAAATTCTTATATTATATATGTGTTTTAGAGGTAAAATAATAACAGTTTAAGATTAAATATAATATTATTAAAATCTTTATTCTTAAGAATAAACTAAATTTGAAAATATAAAATAATATTTATTATCTTTATAAAATAATGGTTTAGATAAATTAACTTAATAATAATTATCTCATATTGGTTGTTAAAATTTAAATAAAGGAACGAACTTTTCCTAAGACGTACCAATGGAACGAACTTTTTCTAAAGAAAAAGACGAACCTAAAGGAACGAACTTTTTCTAAGAAAAAGAAAATGATTTTTTATAATAATATTAGATAAATCAATGATCTCCTTCTATTTAATAAATATAATCATAATTTTATTAAAAAATTGGTTTTATACTTCTTGTACATTCTAATAGAAAATCATGCCGGCCTTTTGTAGAATCTTTATAAATTGCATGAAAAGTTTCAAAATTAATATCTGATCTAATTTATGGATAAATATTTTCTTTTAATCTATTTTTTGGTATATTTTTAAAAAACATTTTAATTTAAAACAGATTTCTTATGCCCTTAACTTAGGACATGAAATCTTAACATGTAAAAATTAAAATTGTTGATTTAAAATGCCTTATAGCGCGATTAATTGTTTAATAATATAGAGAAAATGAATTAGATGATTGATTTCCAACACCTTTTAATTCAATATCATCTAATATTATAAAATTTCTAACAAAATCTTTTTCTTTTTTTTTTCTAAAAATTTTTTTTGGTTCGTCTTTTTCTTTTTCTTTTTCTTTTTCTTAGGAAAAGTTCGTTCCTTTAGTAAAAGTTCGTTCCATTGGTGTTATATTTTATTTTTGACTTCCTTTTAATTTTTATTATAAAAATTATTATAATTTAGATGGTGGAGATATAGGATGTAATAATTATTTATCTTTTATCGTTATAGCTAAATCCATATCTTTATTATCTTCATGATCTTCTTTTTCTTCTTCTTATTATGATTTTTTTTCAATCATTAAATCATCAAATATTTCTTTGAATATATTTTTTCTTTCTTTTATTGGTTTATATAAATCATTAGCATTATACCAATGAACTTCATATAATTTTTCTAATTCTTTTAGTTTATCTTCTACATCTAATATTGCTGAAATCCAATATATTCTTGTTTTTTTTTTTTTATCCTAATTAATCTATAAGATATCTTATATTATATGATTTTCCAGAATTTTAGGGTCCGCACATAAAAAGGCAAAAACCAGATTAAGGAAATAAATCATGAAATAAAATATTATCCCATTTTTATCCTTTATATTATTTTTCTTATTCTTCATCTTTTAAATATTATTTATTTGTTACTTTTATTTTTGTAAATTCTGATATTGTATTTTTATTTTATTTTTTCTTTGGTTATTCTTCTTCAGATTATTCATCATCAGACATATATAAAATATAAATATTTTTATCTTATATATGAGCACAATAGGTTTAATAAATACATCATCTGCTTAAATATAAGGATTAGGTTAATATGTTCATTATTAAAAAAGAATAACAAACAAAAAAAAATAAAAACACCACAAAAGAGGATATGGAGATGGAGATGGAGATGGAGATGGAGATGGAATTCATGGAAATGGAATAAAAGATGGTTATGATAAAACATAACATGGATTTAATAAATATGGTGTTGTTAATCGTGGATTTGGAACGCAGAATAAATAAAGAACAAGACCGACATGGTCTGAAGCAATGAAAGAAGGACGATAAACTTTATCTGGAGCTTTAGATTATATTCCCCATACAGGATAAGCAGTTATTGATGCTCCAGCTTCTATATTAAAAAAAGTTGTTTAAGCACCACTTCATGCTGTTTCTTTATTATCAGATAAAAATTATCATCTTTCTGATTTTGGTGATTATTTAGGATCTGGAAGAGGAAGAGGAGCTTCTGATATTGTTTTATAAACACCATAATAAAAATCAAATATTGATGTTTCTGGCTTATATAAACCTCATAAATAAGATTAATTAGCATAATAAATTTTAGGTAAAAATTATAATGCTTTAACATCTGCAGAACAAAAAGCTTTATAATTAGGATAAAAACATTATAAATCTTCTTAATAATCTGGTTTTGATAAAGCTGCTCCTTATGTTTCTGGCGCTATAGGTTTAGCTGCTATTGGAAAATATGCTTATGATAAATATAGATCTAGAAAAAATAAAAGATGATATTCGAGATAATTAATTTATTTCTTAATATATATGGAATAATAAACCGATAAATTCGTTGTTTATAGAAATGAATATATGATAAATAGAGAGTATTTAAATCGAATATTTACAAGATTTTAAAAATTATTTTTTAGTGATTATAATATTATAGATGTAATGAATTTAGATGGATAATATTATATAATTAATGAATTTCTGGAATAAATACCAATACCATAATCATAAAAATAATTTGGAAAAAAGTATGATAAACTTTAAAAAAATAATTTATATGATATAATATAAAAAAGAATAGTGAATGTATAAGGAGAATGTTAATGTTGTTGCAAAGTTAAAAATTTACCATAAATATAATGTTAAAATTCAAATTGTGATATAAAAGATTTCTGTTCTGAATGTTTAATAGAATTTTAAAAATGTTCTTATTGTAGAAAATAAATTAATTATAGATAAATCATATGAGTAATGATTTAAACGAAATGATTTAAACTATATTTATATATGAATAAATCATCTATACATATTGATGAAAAAAGTAAGTAAATAATAATAGAAAAAATAATAAATATTTTATTTTAAAATTATAAAAATAATTTCACATTATAAGAATTATAAAATATTTTAATAATAATAGAAAGTGTAAAAAATGTAGATATTGAATTTAATTATTTATTTTATTTTTTTATAACAGATTAATTATAATTTATAAAAGATAAAAATGGTGAATTTTTTATCTGCGGATCTGATTAAAAAAGATTAATAAAATAATATAAATAGGAGAACATTACTAACGAAGTAAAGATTACTACTAACGAAGTATCTAAATAAGTAGAATCAGATTTATCAAAAATTATATGACTCAGATGAAAGGAAATTTTTTGAATTATGGTTCTAAATCGCCATTTTTATGAAATTCTTTAACTTCTTTATCATTTATACTATTTTTATCGAATAAAGTTGATTCCATCCATGATTTTCCA
>CAUYTX010000032.1:0-7949 GCA_963575665.1 Gammaproteobacteria bacterium
GAGTGAAATAGATTCCTGACGTGCACCCGCCAAAGCTGCGACGATGGCAGCATCCATCCCTGGATTGATTTTGACTGCAACTTTTGGAGGAGCAGTAGGCACTACCGGTGCCAGTGCAAGCACACTCGGTCCGGTATGACCACGCATTGTAATCAAAAGCGTGATCACTACTACTAAGGCAAAAAACCAAATGGGATGATGCCAAGAGGCCCACCGAGCCATTTGTTTTTTTCGGCCAATCCACCACGTTAGGAAGCCTTCCTGAATCCGAAAAATTCGGATATCGATCCAGCGACCTAACCAGCGTCCCACACTGCCTAGCCAACGACCGAGCCAATCAGAGACCATAGCACCTCGTGCAACCTACTCGTGATCGGGTGGCTGCGATCTACACAGAATTTTACAGGGTAACGTCGTTGGAATCCGATTGCCCGGAGAGGCGGCCACGAATGTGCGACCAACAGATACCCAAAGCCAATATGCTACCGGTCAGTACCAAGATCACCGTGATCCAGGTCTGAAAGGCCAATGCCTGCAGATAGCCATAGTCCAACAGCGTCCAAATTGCGGTAATACAGAAAATGGCAGCAGCGAACATGCCACTACTACGCAACGAACGCATGCTCGCGTAATAGAAGGTCATATTCATCATGATTAAAAATATCCCTACCAGTGCCTTTAGCGACCAACGGTGATCGGAAAGGTCTACTAGCCAGTGGACGTAAGAGTTGCCACTTGGATTATACGTAGCAAGCACTGCGAACAACGCGCCCAGCCAACGCACTGCGAGGCTAGGAATACCAAAAGCGGGCCCACTCACTGCGATTCCTCTCTGTCTCTAAAATTTAGGAGTTTAGGTGGCTATACTAGACAACCCCCCACCCACTTCACCATTATCGGACAAATATCCTAAAATTTGCAATCCGATTTTAGTCGGGAACTCAAAAAATGTCGTAAAATGTTTGGGTTCTTGCGAAGGCGAGCTTGGACTAAGAGGCACCTCCCCCAATGGCAATGGTATTCACTGATTTTACACCTCGCCGCTATCTTGTGCACTGGCTGGCGAGTGCATCTTTGGTCATGATGACGTATAACCCTTTTGGTCACTCTTACTATCATTGGATCACGACCCCTGGGGGATCCGTTTTTTTCAAAATCCTTGCAGGATTAGGATTGTTTTTTGTTCAGGTTTTCACGTTGTGGTGGATCACCTCTTCCGTGGGGCGAATCGGGTTGGTAGCAGGAGTAGGCATCTTGGCGTTGTCTAGCTACGAGATCCTGAAGCGAATGGGGACTAGTTCCCTTTTTACTAAACAAATGATAGTAGAACTGTTATTAGCCACGCTCTTAGCGGTAGGACTCTCTTGGCCACACATGCGAACCCGCCTGACAGGCCAACTAGAGAAGAGATATTTGATCTACCACGGCAAAGCAGAGAAAAAGAAGAAAAAGTATGCCGCATTGCGTGCTGCTAGACGTGCAGAGGCCAGAGCCAGAGCAGCTGCGGCACGAGCTGCTACCGCTCAGGCAGCGGCTGCCCGGGCTGCTGCGGTAGCTCGAGCCATCGCCCGAGCACCGGCGATGCAACGTCCCATTGGGGCACCCACACCTCGGGTAGGAGTGGCTCCCGTACGTCCGATCTTATAAGTGTTGGTATTTTTAGTGTTGCAGTTCCCTTAACTTTAGGAGTGGTTCAATGCAGGGTAAAACTATGGGCTGCGTAAGACACGTCGCAGTGTGTTTCTTAGCTGTGCTCTATCTTCCGCTGGCTGCGGCCGAGGGTACATCCGCTTCCGTTGTTCCGCCAGAGCGGACTACGGGTCAGGTGATGTACATGATTGGCTCCACGCTAATGGCATCTTACACCAATGCCATTATGGAAAATCTGACTAAAATTGCCGGATTACCCCCAGCGATCATTGCCAATCGAGGCTCTTCCCGAGGCATTGAGTCTTTTTGTGAGGGCGTTGGGTTAAACACCCCGTACATTGTGGCGGTTTCCCGAAGAATCCGATCTACTGAAATTGAATCCTGTCGATCTCATGGCGTGAATGACATCATTGAGATCCAAGTAGGGTACGAAGCTTCTGGGATTGTCTCCCGACGAGATGACCAGGATTATCCCCTCACCTTAACTACCCTGTATAAGGCCGTTGCTGCAGAATTACCCAAGGATTACAACGAATTTTTCCCTAACAAAAACATGCGCTGGCGCGACGTGGATCCAGAACTGCCCAATACGGAAATTCGTTTTGTCATTCCAGTGCCCAGCCTCGGTGGACGTGCTTTCATGGAAGATCGTATTCTTCAAGGGGCTTGCCGGCTCATTCCAGAGATTAAGACCATCTTCCGCGCCGACATACGTGTAAAACAGTGCATTACACTTCGTGGAGACGGGAAAATCACAGAAGTAGATACCCCTTACGATCGAAACGTAGTCCAGACATTGGCCTCTTCTCCCACTGGCACACTGGCAGTGATTCCCCTGAGATTTGCAACAGAACACCAAGAGTTTCTAAAGGTACAGCCATTTGATGGAGTAACTCCTAATTATGAAACGGTTTCAAACAAACAATACAAGTTTACTCGCCCACTTTATTTCTTAGTGAAAAAGGCACATATTAAGAACTATAGGGGAAAGGGCCTGGTTTTTGGTTTACGTGAGTTCATCACGGAAGTGACTCGAGAATCTACGATTGGCCCCGGTGGGTACTTAGCACAGTTAGGTCTCTTTCCGACAGAAAAGGAAATTCGTGAAAAGACCCGTGAGTCAGGCTTACGCCTGATGACTGTGAACCGCTGATAAACCCTATCAAGTGAGCACAAAAATGACTTTCAATATATCTATTCGGGTCGCAGTTGTATCAGTGATTCTGGGTTTATCTCCTGCCACTGTCCTAAGTGCTACTGCCTCTTCTAGCCGTCATCATGGTCCCTTGGACAGTGGGTTTGACATCAAATTGCCTGCGCCAGTTGATTTAGTAGACGAGCGTCCCACGGTAATTGGTACTGTTTGGAACTATTCGACCCAAACAGTTGGGTGGGTCTGGGGAGTCCTACGCGACAACGTCTTTTCTTGGGTAACACCACCCAGTGCGAGTAGTTTGACGCAGTCTGTTTCTAAACAAGACGCAGTCCAGCTTTTTAAGCTGTTGGGCTACGCCGGCTACAAATTAAAAGAAATCAATACAGATGTTGGTCTGATTCCTTACCTTAGTTTTAAGTTTGGTCTGGCGCGGGAATTGAGCGAAGCAGATTACGACTACTTAGAAGCGCAAGTAGAGGAATGGCAGCGTACTAACCCCGGAATTTATGCCTCCTTACAGCGTAAGATCATTGACACGGTCATGACCGTGAATTTGGGTGGGGAATACAAGGTATCTACCCTAAAGGTAAGTCTTTTGCCGTTGCCAGATGTGGCCTTTACCATGTCTCCTAAGCAGACCTTCCTAGGCGAGGAGAACAGCGTACTAATGCAAGCAATCCAACGGGTAGAACGTGATCTACGTTTCATTAAAGAACGTAAAAACATGCCTTGATTTGTGAGGGATTGGAATGCCAGATCGGTGGACAACGCGGTATTTTCTCAAAGGTTTTTTCCTGTTGGGCCTGTTGAATGTAGCCTTTGGAGAGGATCCGTCTGCTAGTGTTTTTGAAAAACAGGTCGGACCTGTTCTCCAAAATACTCGCGAACGTCTTATTCAAGTAGAACAAGCACTTGCCGATGTTAGGAAAACTGATCGCCTTGCTCTGGTTTTGCTTCAGTTGCGTACTGCAATTCAAGGGCATTTCCCTTTTGAACGTGAGGTAGCCTTAGCTCGCCTCGTAGGGCAAGGCAAGAAAGATATTTCCGAGGCATTGGACGTACTAGCCCCTCATGCAACGACTGGAGTTGCAACAGTAGCAGAATTGCGCGATAGTTTTGGCATGATTCTGTTGCCAAAGCTTCAATCTTTGCTTGAGGGAGAGCAAACTTGGGGAGAGTGGGCGCGCGGTTGGATGGCAACGACGATCGCTTCAGGTTTGAAGCCTACCCCACGCCAACAACAGGTCATTTCGGCTACTGATCGCTTAACGGAAGATGATTTGTCTGGTGCAGTAGAAGAAATTTCCAAAATGGATGGACCTGCTGCTACCATGGTGGCACGTTGGCTACAAGAGGCTAACGCACGTCTTGCTATTGATCGTATTTGTGTCATCCTAGCCAAGATGGGTGTGGAGATTCTTAGCCGACCCTAAAGCGAGCCAAAAGGCTCCATGACTAAGCCCGTAAGGGCATTTTAAAAAACAGTACAAACGTAATTCCTCCCCTGACTGAAATTGGGGGTTTCCTTGCGGAGAGTCTATGAAAATGATTAAAAAACTACTTCCTGCTGTGGTGTCCTTAGCTATTGTCGGCGCTGCTAGCGCGGAACCCGTGGCTGCACTAGCACCACAATCTGTACCACCCGAGGCAATGCGTGCCATTGATGCGATGGCAAGCGAAAATACGGAGGTGCCTTTACTAGACCATCGAGTATTGTCGATTGGTTTAGGAGCTTTGGCAGGGGTGATTGTGCACAACATGTTGCCGGGTGGCATGATCGTGGCTAGAACCGTGCCTGCTGCTGTGGGTAGGATGGGTGCTGCCATTACTGCGCGAACGATCGCCGGTAGCCAATTTTCGATGATGACCAGTGCGGTACTCGGTAGTTTTGTAGGTGATTATTTATATCGCAAAAACAGCGTAGGACGCATGCCAAGCGTTCCTGCTGATGTTGTAGGTCGCATTCGGCCTTAGTTTTCTGGTTCACCCGCTTGGCGACTGATCAGGCGGGTGTCTCGTTTTTCTTGGTGAGAGACCAACACAAATCGAAAATAACCCACGAAACATACCAGAAGCAGTGATAAAGAAAGGGTTTCTGGCACTTGAAGCTTTTCTAGTAACATCCCGATTAGTCCCAATGCAGTAGCTAGAAACAAAATAACTCCCACGGTAATTTGTACGTTGTGCTGATTTTCCTGCAGACGTCTCATCAAGATGTGATGTAAGTGTCCCCTATCTGCTGTAAATGGGGAGGCTCCACCTAACACACGTCTCATCATTGCCGAAAGTGTATCGAATACTGGTACTGCTAGAATCCAAAGGGCAGTTACGGGAGCCATCACTCGGTCATTGCCTTGCGATAAACCAATGGCAAACCAGCATAAAGTAAATCCTAAAAACATACTTCCTGCATCTCCCATAAAGACCATCGCGTAAGGACGTCCAGGAAGGCGAAGATTAAAAAGAAGAAATGCAGTCACGGCAGCACTTAATACAGCCAAAACCATGAGTGTTGGATGTCGATCACTCAAATTAGCGAAAACGGCAAAAAATGCTAAGGCGACTAAAGACAGGCTACCTGCAAGACCATCGACACCGTCGATCATATTCAGTGCATTGATGATGCCTACCATTGAAAAAATAGTAAACGGCACAGCAAAAATACCCAAATGTAAATTATCTCCACCAAAAACAGAGCCTACATTTTCAATAGTTTTTCCTCCTAAAAAGTACACTAATAATGCCACTACGACTTGACTTGTAAAACGGAACCACGCGCTCAATTCGTAAAAATCATCCAAGACACCTAAAATCACTAGAAGGAGAGCACCTGTCAATAAACTTTCCATGCCGGGATAATGTAAGTCTGCGAAATACAGTGCAGCGATAAAGGATACAAATATTGATATTCCACCAATTAGTGGAACTTCTCTCGAGTGGTGTTTTCTGCCTCCTGGCACATCTACTAGACCGATTCGTTTAGCAATTGGGTGCAAAGAAAGAATTAGGACACTGCTAATGCTAAAAGCAATGAGAACTATCTGCAACTCATCCATTTTCCAACCTCACCCAATCTTCATTTTTAAGACATACAAAATCATCAAGGAATGTTGGGAGTAGACGGAGTAAGTGGAGACTGAACAGTCTGCTTTTCTGCCTCCTCAATAGAAGTTTGAATTTTTTCAAAAAGTTCTGACTCTTTAGGCAATTGAATCAAAAGACGTTTCCAAGCATCAACAGCTAACGGATATTTCCCTTCTTGAAAAGCATCCATCCCAGATAACCAGAGTGTTTTCGGGTGGGTAGGTGCCATTTCAAGTACTTGGTTGATGATCGTGCGTGCCTGCACGGTTCCGTGGTTTCCATTGGCTAGTACCAAGGCTTCTGCGTAATCCGCTCCCAAATCTGGATCTTTTGACTCTAAGGCATATGCTTTTTCATAAGCATTGGCAGATTCCGAATAACGCTCTAAAGCAGAATAAGAACGTCCTAACAATTTCCAACCGAGCTGATCTCGGGGATGCAAAACAAGTCGTTCTGCTAATTTTTTTACCATTTGTTCGACAGAAGAAACTTCACTTAGAACGGGTTTAGCAGATTGATTAGTCCAGTCTCCTCCTAAAAAAACATATAAAAGTAACGCACTGAAAGATAATAAAGCCGCGAGAAGCCAAGGTGTAATACGATCTTTGGCATTTTCTCCAGTTTTAGTATCTTTTTCTTCTGTATCTGCTAGGAGAGCACGCGCTAGTGTAGCCTTTTCTTCCTCTTGTTGTTCTTTGCTCAAATGGTAAAGATCAATTTCTAATAATCTCTCTTGATAAATAGATAGATTGAGACCTTTTCGATCTATTGTGGAATATATTTTTACAGGACGGAGCCAAGGTAAAACAACAACCAAGGAAGCAACCACCGTCATTCCTGCTATTACCATCCAAAAAATAACAACACTGGTTTCTAACATCTAAGACTCCACATGATTCATCGATTTCATCAACTCTTGAATACGAGATTCCTCTTCCGCAGAAAGTGCTACGGTAACTGATTTTTTCCTACGAAAATACAAGATTGCTCCCCCCACTCCTAATCCAAGAAATGGGCTAATCCACAAAAAAGCAGTCAAAAAGTTAAAAGGAGGACGATAACTTACAAAATCGCCATATCGCTCTTTGAGAAATAATAAAATTTCCTCATCACTCTTTCCTTGTTTAGCAAGGTTTTCCACTGTACGACGTAAATCATTGGCCAATTCAGCATGAGAGTCTGCTAGAGATTGGTTTTGGCAAACTAAACAGCGAAGTTCCTCTTCTAGTCGCCGCATTCGGTCTTGAAATTCTATTTCGCTTTCCGTGAAGGCAACCGCAACATTGGCTAGGAGTGAATAAACTAAAAAAAAACCTTTCAGGGATGAGATCACGATTCTACCCGGTAGTTAGGAGCTTCTTTGGTAATGGCTACATCGTGTACATGGCTTTCACGCATGCCTGCATTGGTAATTCGAACAAACTGGCAATTCTCTCGCATTTCTGCCAGAGTCCGACAACCTGTGTAGCCCATGCTGGACCGCAATCCTCCCATGAGTTGGTGCATGACGGCCGCAAGCGCACCTTTATAAGGTACTCGCCCCTCAATGCCTTCTGGGACAAGTTTTTCAGCATCTCGGGTACCTTCTTGAAAATAACGATCGCTTGAGCCTTGTGGTTGCGCCATGGCACCCAAAGAGCCCATTCCACGATAGGATTTGTAAGACCTACCTTGGTACAACTCTACTTCTCCAGGGGCTTCTTCGGTGCCGGCAAACATTCCACCTAACATGACAGACCACGCGCCAGCGGCAATGGCTTTAGAGAGATCACCCGAGTAGCGTACCCCTCCATCGGCAATGATGGGAACATCAGTGCCTTGCAGAGCTTCTGCCACATTGGCAATCGCAGTAATTTGCGGAACACCTACCCCGGCAACAATGCGGGTAGTACAGATAGACCCGGGACCTATCCCAATTTTTACCGCATCCACTCCGGCTTCAACCAAAGCCAATGCTGCAGCCGCAGTTGCGATATTTCCACCAATCACTTGGATATCTGGGAATCGTCGTTTGACCCAACGCACCATGTCAAGAACGCCCTGCGCGTGGCCATGTGCC
>CAUYTX010000033.1:0-29077 GCA_963575665.1 Gammaproteobacteria bacterium
GAAAAGCAAATCCGAGAGGACACAAATGCATACATTGGGTGGGGTCTGCAGATTCGATCTTATGTCTTAGACCAATCTCGGGTAAAGGATTTACGTACCCACGTAGAGCGTGGGGATCCAGACAAAGTGCTAGACGGTGATTTAGATGGGTTTATGGAAGCCAGCTTAAAGAGCGGACTCTAAAAACAATGGACGCAACCACGTTACTGACACAAGCTTTGATTGCTTTGCAGGCAGGGGAAGTTGACCGCGCCATGGATTTCGTGAAGCAATATTTAGAGATTGATTTAGCCCGGCAAGAATATTTGACTCTCAAAGGGATGTTAGAGCGTCGATTAGGTCGCGGCGGTGAAGCTTTTGCTTCTTATCAAAAAGCACTCCTTCTGGAGCCAAAATACGCAGATGCCCACGCAAATCTAGGTAATTTGTTTCGAGATCAAAGCGAATGGCAAAAGGCTATTGATTGCTACCGAAAAGCCGTTACCCTTCGACCAGAAAACTTAGGATGGTGGGGCATTCTTTCGGACATATTTCGCATTTCTGGAAAATCGAAAGAAGCAGATGCAATCTTAGAAGAATCTCTTGCGTATCCTCCGGGTATTCCCGAAGCTTGGGTTCATCGAGGCAACACGCGTCTTGCCGCGGGTGATCCTGGTGCGGCAGTATTAGCCTACCGCAGTGCATTGGCTTTGCGTCCAAAGTACTCACAGGCAGCACATAACCTTGGTGTGGCACTCACTCAAGCGGGTTGGCATCGAGAAGCAGTCGCCGAATATCGAAAGATTATCGAACAAAGTCCAAAAGGTTCAGAAGATCCCCAAATTCTCTTTAATTTGGCAGTGGCTTGCCATCGAGCTTGCCTAATAGGAGAGGCGGAAATTTACTATCGCGCAGTTTTGGAAAGAAATCCAGAAAACCACACCGCTCGTTGGAACCTTGCTCTAATTTTGCTACTCGCAGGAAAATTAGAAGCTGGTTTTCAGGAGTACGAATCTCGTTATATGCCCGGGTATCCGCAACCTCCGCGGTCCTTCGGAAGACCGCGCTGGCAAGGTGAGCACTTTGCGGGTCGACGTATTTTGGTATACGCCGAACAGGGCTTCGGAGATACTTTGCAGATGTTGCGCTATTTGCCTCTTGTGGCCGAAAGAGGTGGAGAAGTTGTGTTAGAGAGCGACCCTGCATTGGTTCGCTTGGTACGTCCGTTGCCAGAAGTGAGGGAGGTGGTTTCTCCGGGCGATCCAATGCCCAAAATAGACCTAGAAGTTTCTCTAATGAGCTTGCCTTGGATTTTCAAAACTAGGCTTGATACGATTCCTGCCAAAGTGCCTTATTTGACAGTATCACGCGAACTAGAGGAACAATGGCATGGTAAGGTTCGATCTTTCCGAGGCCCACGAATCGGATTTGTCTGGGCAGGAAAACCTAGTTTTCAACTAGATACTACTCGTTCTCCTAGGCTCTCAGTGCTCTTGCCTCTTCTTCAAAGGAAAGATGCTACCTACTTCCTTTTACAGAAAGGAGATGGACGACGTGATCTGTGGGAAGTCGATCTTCCAGAAAATGTCATTGACATGGTTGTAGAGGTTCTGGATTTTGCGGATACCGCAGCAATTTTGACAGGTTTAGATCTTCTTATTACTTCTTGCACTTCGATGGTTCATTTAGCAGGTGCATTGGGGATCCCAACCTGGGTATTATTAAACTATGAGCCGGATTGGCGATGGATGCTCAAACGAGAAGACACGCCGTGGTATCCCTCTGTTCGGTTGTTTCGGCAACCAATAAGAGGGCGTTGGGATCTTGTGGTAGAAGCTGTTCGGACAGAGTTGGTATCTTTCAAGGGGAAATGATGTGCCTCCAGTGGATTCGGTTGATTTGATTATTTCAAACGCCATGCAAGCATTTCAGCGGGGAGATGATGCCACCGCACGTTCAGGATGCGAGCAAGTTTTGGGAATTGATCCAAGTCGAGCAGACGTTTGGAATTTCTTCGGAGTGTTACATCGGCGTGCTGGGAAGATTCCGGAAGCGATTGCTGCCTACCGACGCGCCATTGAAATCAATCAAAATTACGCAGATTCTTATTATAACTTAGCCAATCTGCTCAAAAGTACCCATCAATACGAAGCGTGCATTGCGCTCTATCGTCGTGCTTTGGCGTTGGTTCCAGACCGAGCAGATGCTTGGTCGAGTCTTGCAGACAGCCTACGCGAGTTAGAACAGTGGCCGGAAGCAGAAGCGGCTTCGCGTCGTGCCATTTCTTTACAACCTACTTTTGTGGGTGCACATCTTAATCTTGGGAATGCCCTCAGGGGACAAGGCCGAATCGAGGAGGCCACAGCCAGTTATCGACAGGCGATCTCCCTAGATCCCAAAATGGCGGAAGCATACTATAACCTCGGGATGCTGTTGCGAGAACAAGGTAGCCTAGAAGCAGCAGCAGAAGCCTATCAACAAGTGTTGAATTTACGTCCAGATTGGGCGGAAGCCAGTGTCACCCTAGGTATTTTACGTGAAGAAATTGCTCGTAGAAAAGTGATAGTGCCTTTACTGCCACAAGAAAAGGTAGTAGATCCAGTAAAGATGGGAGAAAAAGAGGACTCGCAAGCGTTGCTTGCTTCGGCCATGACAGCTTACCAACTTGGTGAGAATTCCTTGGCTATGACGCGTTGCGAGCAAGTACTCAAAATGGAGCCAAATCGCCCAGACGCTTGGACACTGAAGGGCATACTGCTTCGTAAATTAAAACAATTTGAGGAATCGGCTGCTGCGCATCGTCGTGCGATTGCTTGCAAACCAGATTATCCAGATGCACACAACAACTTGGGAGGTGCCCTTTCAGATCTAGGTAAACTGGAAGAAGCGTTGGCTTGCTACCGGCACGCAGTTCACTTAGTGCCTAAAAAAGTAGATTTTTTAATCAATTTAGCTGGCATGCTTCAAGCACTTGGGCGGGTAGAGCAAGCAATTACCACTCTTGAACAAGTTATTTCTGCTCATCCAGGAAATGCTGAGGCTCAATGGGATTTAGCACTGGCACGTCTTCTTTCGGGAGATTTTGAAAGAGGCTGGAAAGGATATGAGTGGCGCTGGAAGGCTAGGATCGATCCACCAGTGTTTGCAGAACCTCTTTGGCGGGGAGAACCGCTGGATGGGAAGACTATCCTGCTTTACACCGAACAAGGCTATGGGGATGTAATTCAGTTTGTCCGTTATATACCCATGGTGGTTGCTCGCGGTGGGCGAGTCCTTTTGGAGATTCATCCAGACCTCAAGAACTTACTCGATCGGATGCCGGGCATTAGCCAACTGGTTATTCGTGACGAACCTCGTCCTCATTTTGATGTCCAATATCCTTTATTAAGTTTACCATACCTATTTCAAACCACTTTAGATACCCTTCCTTCTTCGGAGTTTTACCTTCAACCAGATCCAATGCGGAAAAAAGCTTGGGGAGAGAGGCTTAAAAATTACTTTGGACTTCGAGTGGGTCTTGTGTGGGGAGGTAATCCCAACGTAAAGAATGATCGTTGGAGATCTCCGCGGTTGGCTCCCGTATTACCTCTTCTGGAAACCTCTGGAGTTCACTTTTTTGGATTACAAAAGGGAGATGGTAGGAAAGACTTAATTGGTAGGGACATGCCAACTTCTTTTGTAGATTTGGGAGAAGAGATACAAGATTTTGCAGATACTGCCGCGATTCTTTCTAATTTAGATTTACTAATTACCTCTTGTACTTCTACGGTTCACCTAGCAGGTGCGTTGGGTCGACCCACTTGGGTGTTGTTGCATTTCTCCGCAGATTGGCGTTGGTTCCTGAAACGAGAAGACACCCCTTGGTATCCTAGTGTTCGACTTTTCCGACAATCTGGTCCGCACCAGTGGGGAGCGTTGGTAAATCGAATTCAAACAGAATTGAGTGCGCTGGTCGCTGGAGATCGTACTCGCCTTTTACCTACACCTAATACTGACGAACCATCTACGTCACTGACCTCGCACAAGAGTTCTACACGCCGGGTGGCAACTCCACCTCCTCCTATCTTAGCCACAAAGGTTCGGGGAGGCCGAGCGGGAGCAGCAGCCAAGGCTTCTAATCTGTTAGCCATGGCCATGGAAAAGTACAACAAAGGAAGTCTTTCAGAATCTCAGAAATTGTGTGAGCAGACCTTAAAACTTGCTCCTGAACGCGCAGATGCTTGGACGTTAATGGGTGCTTTACATCGGCGTGCAGGTCGGTTAGAGCAGGCTGTTTTAGCTTACCGTCGAGCGATTCGCTTGCAACCAGATTACGCAGATGCGCATGGCAACTTGGGGAATGTACTTCGCGCGCAAGAGAAGTGGGAAGAAGCAATTGCTGCTTACCAACGGGCTATTGCCATTCGTCCCCGATCTAGCGGTTTGCTTGGGTCTCTAAGTGATACTTTACACACGGCTAAACGGTTTCCAGAAGCAGAAGAGGCGGCTCGTCGCGCAATAGAAGCAGATCCGAATGCGACAGGAGCTTACCTAAATCTCGGAAATGCACTCAAGGCACAACGCCAATGGGAGCAAGCCGCTGAAAGTTACCGAAAGGCTTTGGCTTTAGATCCACAATACGTAGAAGCTTATTGCAACTTAGGTCAACTCCTACGCGGGCAAGGGAATTTATCAGAGTCCGAGGAAAGTTTCCGACAAGCCATTGCAATTCGCCCGGGATATATCGAAGCTCATGCTGGTCTTGCTTCTACGCTTGAAACACAGGGAAAGCTAGTAGAGGCCAGGAAATCGTGTCAGTATGTTGTTGATTTAGATCCAAACCGAACCGCTTCCTACGTTAATCTTGGCAATGTGATTCAGACCATTGGGTATCTTCAAGAATCTGCAGATGTTTACCGACAAGCGTTGCAACGAGATAAAGAATGTGTTGAAGCTCATCTTGGGTTAGGTGCTGCTTATTTTCGATTAGGAAAATTAGAAGAAGCAAAGGAATCTCTGCGTGAAGCGATCCGGCTTAATTCAGACTTTCCTCAGGCCTACAATAACCTAGGCAACGTACTAAAGTTACAGGGAAAATCGGAAGAAGCAGTCAGTTCTTACCGAGAAGCATTACGATTAAGTCCCGAATCTTCGGATATCCACAGCAACATACTCTTAGCGATTAACTACGCGAGTGGTTATAGCTTAGAACAACTCTATGCTGAACATCGACGTTTCGAGGAAGTTCATGGAGAACCATTAAAAGCGTTGATTCGACCGCATCGAAATTCAAAGAATCCTAATCGGAGAATCAAGGTTGGATATGTTTCCGCTGATCTACGGCGGCATGCGGTAGCTTATTTTATTGAGCCCGTGTTTAAAAACCACGACCACGAGCGTTTTTCAATTTACGGATACCACAATTCTCCACAAACTGACGAAGTCACAGAACGTCTAAAAGGGTATTCGGATGGTTGGGTAGATTGTGTTGGCATGACGGATGAGATATTGGCAGAGCAGATTCGAAGCGATGAGATAGACATCCTCGTAGATCTTTCTGGACATTCTGCGAAAAATCGTTTGTTGGCTTTTGCACGAAAACCTGCTCCGGTGCAGGCAACTTGGATTGGATACCCTAATACAACGGGATTATCTACGATCGACTATTGCATTGTCGATCAATACAACGCGCCTTACGGGATCTTAGATAATTTTTATAGTGAAAAACTCATTCGGCTTCCGGAAAGTGGGAGTGTATACGCACCTAGTGCAAAAAGTCCTGAACCAGTTTCAAAGGCACCTGTGCTTGAGAGAGGATATGTTACTTTTGGATCCTTCAACAATTTTGCAAAGGTTACGGTAAAAGTCATTGACGTTTGGAGCCAAGTGCTGCGTGCAGTTCCTAACGCAAAATTATTTATCGAGGCACCTGGTCTAGAAGATCCAATGTTTCAAAACCAGATTCGAGGATTATTTAAGACACATCAAATTTCGGAAGATCGTCTGGAATTGATAGCGCGTCTTTCTACCAACCATTACAAGTTTTATAATCATGTAGACGTTTGTTTGGATCCATTTCCATTCAATGGCGGTACTACTAGTTGTGATACTACTTGGATGGGCGTTCCATTTGTGACTTTAGCAGGAGATAGCTTGGTTTCCAGAATTGGTGTTTCAGTCTTGAGCAATGTTGGCTTACCAGAATTAGTGGCCAATACACCTGAAGAATATGTTTCAATCGCGGTACGTCTTGCTACGGATCGAGACTTTTTGTTAGAAATGCGCAGACGATTACAACGTGAACACATTCTAAAGTCTGCACTTTTTGATGCTAAAAGATTTACAGGACAGCTGGAAGTTGCTTATCGTCAAATGTGGCAGGATTGGTGTGTACGTAGGGAAATCCTATGAAAGCGGTTATTCTCGCGGGTGGATTAGGCAGTCGTTTGAGCGAAGAAACGGTTGCCCGTCCAAAGCCAATGATAGAGGTTGGAGGACGTCCGATTTTATGGCATATCTTGAAAATCTATTCTGCCCATGGCATTCAAGAATTTTTAATATGTTTAGGATACAAAGGCTATCTGATAAAAGAGTATTTTGTTAATTACTTTGTGCACATGTCAGACATCACAGTAGATGTTACTAAAAATCAATTGGAAGTACATCAAAACAATGCAGAACCATGGAAAGTGACTTTGGTAGACACGGGGCCAGATACCATGACTGGAGGTCGTCTAAAAAGGGTACGCGATTATTTAGGAGAAGAAGACTTTTGTTTTACTTATGGGGATGGTGTGGGGAATGTAAATATTTCTCAATTGATCTCTTTTCATAAGGCCCATGGCAAATTGGCTACGGTTACGGCCGTGCAGCCTCCTGGCCGATTTGGTGCTCTTGTTCTTTCTGATCAAAATCAAGTATTAGGTTTTCAAGAAAAACCACAAGGGGATAGCGGTTGGATCAATGGTGGTTTCTTTGTCTTGAATCCAAAAGTAATTGAATATATTGAGAGTGATACTACGTTTTGGGAACGAGATCCAATGGAAAGGTTAGTGGCTGAAAATCAACTTTCTGCCTATCTACACCAAGGTTTTTGGCAACCCATGGATACTCTACGTGATAAAAATTATCTCGAAGAATTGTGGGAAAAAGGAAATGCACCCTGGAAAGTCTGGACATGAACGCAGAATTTTGGAAGGGTCGACGAGTATTGTTAACAGGGCACACGGGATTCAAAGGTGGGTGGCTTGCCCTTTGGTTAGAACTGCTCGGTGCTAAAGTCACAGGCTATTCTCTACCACCGACGAGTCCGCTATCTGGTCTTTTTCATTTAGGAGAAAATATAGATTCTAAAGAAGGAGACATTCTAGATTTTTCCAATTTAGAAAATGTTGTACAGATATCACAACCTGAATTGATTTTTCATTTAGCTGCACAATCTCTCGTCGGAGAGGGATATCAGAACCCAGTAGAAACTTATTCAACCAATGTTCTTGGAACAGTTCACTTATTAGAAGCGGCCCGTGCTACAAAAAGTCTTCAAGCTATCATAAACATTACCAGTGATAAATGTTACGAAAATCGAGAATGGATTTGGGGTTATAGGGAAGAAGAACCGATGGGAGGGAAAGATCCTTATAGCAGTTCTAAGGGATGTGCGGAATTAGTAACTCGTGCTTATCGGGATTCTTTTTTTTCTAAAACAGGGGTAGCGTTAGCAAGTGTTCGAGCTGGAAACGTGATTGGAGGAGGGGATTGGGCAAAAGATAGATTAGTGCCTGATGTATTAAACGCGTTATCTCAAGGAAAGCCTATTTTTTTGAGAAATCCAAATGCGGTTCGGCCGTGGCAACATGTATTGGAACCGCTGGAAGGGTATTTGCTTTTAGCAGAACGTTTGTTCATGGAAGGGAATGTTTGGGCAGAAGGTTGGAATTTTGGACCTTTGGATTCAAAATCAGTGCGTTGGGTAGCAGAACACATTATTAACTGTTGGGGGGGGGGTTCGATTGAGTTATCAAACTCGATTTCTTTTCACGAGGCACACTTTTTATATTTAGATAGTACAAAAGCACGTTCTCGATTGTGTTGGCATCCTAGGTGGAATGTGCAACGTGCGTTGGCTGCCACGGTAGATTGGCATCGGGCTTGGATGTCTTGCCAAGATATGCGGATTTTCTCAATAGGTCAAATTCAGGATTTTCTTGGAGCTTAACGCATGGCTGAAACCTTTAAAAATCGTGAACAAGAATTGCGTCAACAAATTGCCGCACATGTTGAGGAATTTGTAAAAATAGCACATACCAAAAAATCGTTTGATCCTGGGGAGAGTCCAATTCCTCCTTCTGGGAAAGTCATTGGTGCAACAGAGATTAAAAATATGGTGGATGCTGCCCTAGATGGCTGGCTCACCATGGGTCGTTTTAATGATGCGTTTGAAAAACAGCTTTCGGATTTTTTAGGCATCACTCACGTTTTGACTACTAATTCTGGGTCTTCTGCTAATTTATTGGCATTTTCCGCACTGACTTCTCCCTTATTAGGGGAAAGAGCTATTCGGCCAGGGGATGAAATTATTGCCGTAGCCGCTGGATTTCCCACAACAGTAAATCCAATTATTCAAAATGGTGCAGTGCCAGTTTTTGTAGATGTCCATATTCCTACTTATAATATTGATCCTAGAAAAATTGAAGAAGCGATCACTGAAAAAACGAAAGGAATCATGTTAGCCCATACTTTGGGCAATCCTTACGATATTAACGAGGTAATTCGCATCGTCAAAAAATATAATTTGTGGTTAATTGAGGATTGTTGTGATGCTCTTGGATCTAAATACGAAGGACGCCTTGTGGGCACGTTTGGACATATTGGCACTCTTAGTTTTTATCCAGCGCATCACATTACTATGGGGGAAGGAGGAGCAGTATTTACCAATCATTCGCATCTTAGAAAAATTTTAGAATCTTTACGAGATTGGGGCCGAGATTGTCATTGTCCTCCTGGAAAAGATGACACTTGTGGAAAACGTTTTTCTTGGAAGTTAGGAGATCTTCCTTTCGGGTATGACCACAAATATACGTACTCTTCCCTTGGCTATAACCTAAAAATATCTGATATGCAGGCTGCTTGTGCCTTGGCACAAATGGATCGATTACTAGAGTTTATTCAAACCCGTAAAAATAATTTTGAATACTTAAAAAGGGGTCTTGCTCGCTGCTCTGAGTTTTTGATTTTGCCGGAGGCGACAGAACATTCTGAACCTTCTTGGTTCGGTTTTCCAATTACTCTTCGGGAAGGGATCGGAATAGATTGTGTCGATTTTCTAAAATACCTCAATCAATACAAAATCGGGACAAGGTTTTTATTTGCGGGAAATTTAACAAGACAACCTTATATGATTGGAAAAAATTTCCGAGTCAGCGGTTCCTTGAAAAATACAGACATTGTTATGAAGAATACTTTTTGGATCGGGGTATATCCAGGACTTACGGAACCTATGCTGGAATACGTTATCAAAAAAATCAGCGATTATTTCCTCTTCTAAATTACAATGTCGTCAAAAAATGTTGTGATCGACTTAAAAAAACTATACACAGAAGATTTTTCCAAGTGGGCTATGTTGAATTCTGAAATACTCAGATGTCGGGATTTTGAAGCTCTGGATATAGAACATATTTTGGAAGAATTATCCGACATGGGTATAAGCGAAAGAAATGAATTAGAAAGTCGTCTAACAGTTCTATTAGCTCATTTGTTGAAATGGCAGTACCAGTATCCGTTTCTCTCTGAAAGGCGGAGGGAATTCAAAGGAAATAGTTGGAGATCTATTTTAATTGAGCAAAGAAACAGGATTAAGAAAAGGTTCAAACAATCTCCAGATTTACATTCAAAAATAAAGGAATTTTTTTAGAAGCCTATCAGGATGCGATTGAACTTGCTTTAAAGGAAACAGGTTTTCATGCAGAACGTTTTCCTGCAGAATGTCCTTATACTTGGAATGAAATCGTAGACGATGATTTTTTTCCAAAACACAGTGTTGATACTTAGGAGAATTTTATGCGTGCTTCTATTTTTGAAGATCTTTTCGTCCTTGAATTGGCCAATAACCATTGGGGTCGTCTGAAGCGCGGCTTAAAAATTATCTCGGATTATGGAAAGGTAGTGCGCTTTAACGGAGTCCGTGCTGCAATGAAGTTGCAGTTCAGAGATGTAGGCACTTTTGTACATAAGGATTTTGTCAATAATTCAGACGTACGTTACATTCAAAAGACCCTAGCCACCCAAATGCCGTGGGAACATTACCGAACTATGGTTGAGGCCGTGCGGAAATCTAGCATGTTGACCATGGCAACCCCATTTGACGAGGTATCCGTAGATAAATGTGTTGAATTTGGCATCCAGATTATGAAAATTGCCAGTTCAGACGTTAAAGATTGGGTTTTAATCGAAAAGATTGCCTCTACGAAGAAACCTGTAATGATTTCTACTGGAGGTTCTTCTCTTCGAGATTTGGATGACATTGTACTATATTTTTCGAGGAGGAACATAGCACTTGGAATTAACCATTGTGTGTCTCTTTATCCGAGTGAAGATAGTGAACTTGAATTAAATCAGATTGATTTTCTTATTAAGCGATATCCGGAAAATGTAATCGGTTTATCTACACATGAGTATCACGATTGGCGAAGTTCTATGTTCATTGCATACGCAAAAGGAGCTCGCACATTCGAACGGCACGTGGATATTAAATACGAGAACGTACCGGTATCTCCCTATTGTTCACTGCCAGAACAAATCGATGAGTGGTTCAAAGCATTTTTGAAAGCACAAGAAATGTGTGGTGGAGCTGGCACTACAAAACGAATTGCACCTGACAAAGAAATACAATACCTAGATCAGTTAGTTCGAGGTGTGTATGCAAGATATCATTTGCCAGCCGGGCATGTGTTAGAAGAAAAGGATGTTTATCTTGCTATTCCGCTGCAAAAAGGACAGATTTCGTGTCGTGAATTGATGCGTGGTGAAATTTTACTAGATTCGGTACAGCAGGATGAAGCAATCATGTTTCGCAATATTGAAAGCCCATATAGCGAAAACTCAAATCTTGCCAAATTAATTGAAGCCCGAGGAATTGATCCGATAAAAAAAGATCCGAAGTAGTATTTGGCTAATATTTTTTGGAGTTTAAAATGCGTGTCGCAGATTACATCGCCCAGTTGCTCGTCGAGCATGGCATAACACATGTTTTTACAGTGACGGGAGGTGGAGCAATGCATTTAAATGACGCATTTGCACGGAACGAAAAGCTCCAAATTATCTATTGCCACCATGAGCAGGCGTGTGCCATGGCTGCGGAGAGTTATGCGCGTTTGTCCGGACGTTTAGCAGCCATCAATGTGACTACTGGCCCAGGTGGGATTAACGCGCTCAATGGTGTTTATGGGGCCTACGTAGATTCTATTGGCATGATCGTGATTTCTGGCCAAGTAAAACTCCAAACAATGGTTTCTAGTTATAATTTGCCATTGCGACAACTAGGTGATCAAGAAGTTGACATTGTTCAAATGGCTAAATCTGTCTGCAAATTTTCTACTATATTGCGCGATCCTGTAGAAACTCGTTATATCGTCGAAAAAGCATTTTGGTTTGCCAAAAATGGTCGTCCTGGGCCTTCTTGGATAGATGTTCCTATTGATATACAAGCAACGCAAATAGAACTTGAATCGCTTCGGAGTTTTAATTCTCTTGAAGAACAAGCATCTGTTTCCACAGAATCTAATTTAGTTACTGGAGTAGCATTAGAAGGACAAGTACGTGAAGTATTGCGTCTTATTGGAGAAGCAGAACGACCAGTTCTTTTAGCCGGAGCAGGTATCCGAATTTCAAAATCGCACGAGGTTTTTTTGCGCATAATCGATAAACTTGGCATTCCAGTGCTTACCGGATGGAATGCCCATGACGCAGTCTATAGCAATCATCCCCTTTATGTAGGTCGTCCTGGCACCGTCGGAGACCGCGCTGGAAATTTTGCAGTACAAAACAGCGATCTCTTGCTTATCCTTGGTAGTCGTCTCAATATTCGTCAAGTAAGTTATTACTGGAAGTCTTTTGCGCGGAGAGCTTTTAAAGTTATGGTGGATATTGATCGTGCCGAGCTCATGAAACCAACACTGTCAATTGATATGCCGATTCACACAGACTTAAAAGATTTTTTAAAAACTATAGAAAAGTTACCTTATCAACCTAATCCACAACATACTTCGTACGTTTATTGGTGCAAAGAGCGAGTAAAAAAATATCCAACTGTGCTTCCTGAATATTGGGAAAAATCTACGCCCATTAATCCTTATTGTTTTATCCATACACTTTATTCTGAACTTGTAGAAGGAGATATTGTAGTTACTGGAAATGGTGCTGCCGCAGTGATTTCTATGCAAGCCGCCGACTTAAAAATTGGACAACGTTTGTATAGCAATTCTGGATCTGCTTCAATGGGATATGATGTCCCAGCTTCGATAGGTGCCTACTATGCCAGTGGCCAGAGAATAATTTGTATAGCTGGAGATGGAAGCATCATGATGAATTTACAAGAACTACAAACAATCGTTGGAAATCGTTTACCAATTAAGTTGTTTATTTTCAATAACGACGGATATAGCTCGATTATACAAACTCAAAAAAACTTTTTCCAAGACAACATCACAGGTTGTGGCCCCAGTTCTGGTGTTACTTTCCCAGATTTTAGTAAAATTTTAGGCGCATTCGGATTCGGATTTCGCCGCTGTGAAAATCACGACACTATGAGAGCAATCATACGAGATACTCTTCGGTCTGAGGGACCACAAGCTATGGAAGTCATTTTGGATCCAGAACAGTTTTTTTCTCCAAAATTATCTTCACGTCGATTAGAAGATGGTAGTATGATCTCTTCTCCTTTAGAGGATTTATCTCCATTTCTTTCTCGTGAAGAATTGGCAGAAAATATGTGGATCCCTTTAGACCAGTAGTTTAAAAAGCTCTAGTTTTGTCCTGAGAAAACTTTGTTCTGGCTTGCTCGCCTGTCTGTATTGCGCAGGTCTGAAACGGATTCCAGAATGTAAGGGAAAATGGTTATGCTGTCTGAAAAACAAGAATCTAAAAAAATAGAATGTTCGGAAGCAGGGTCCACAAGAATACTATCTAAAATAAGCGACGCGTACCAAAATGCCCGCGTCCTTGCGATTGAAGACGAAAAATCAGTGCGAGATGGGATTGTTGCTTATCTTTCAGACAGTGGTTATGAAATGCTAGAAGAAAGCGATGGTCTTGCTGGTATTACTCGTTTTCGGAAAGAACGTCCAGATGCTGTCTTATGCGATTTGCGTCTTCCGGGAGCGGATGGTTTAGAAATTTTATCTATTATTACAAGAGAATCTCCGGAAACTCCGGTAATCATTGTGTCCGGGGCCAATTATGTCGGAGATGCTGTGCAAGCTCTTAGGCGTGGAGCGTGGGATTATGTAACCAAACCTATTTTGGATATGCAAGTTTTAGAAACTGCACTTTGTCGTGTTTTGGAGAAAGCAGAGCAAAAGAATGAAATACGTTACTACCAGCAACATCTTGAATCACGTAATCGAAAGTTACGATTTACCGTTGAGCAATTAGAAGAGGATGAAAAAGCAGGACGTCATGTTCAAAATCAACTCATGCCTTCGCCTCAACGAAGATTAGGCGAATATTTGTTTAATTCTAGATTATTTCCTTCTGCTTTTCTATCTGGTGATTTTGTAGATTATTTTCCTATCGATGATCGATATCTTGGTTTTTACATGGCAGATGTCTCTGGTCACGGAGCTGCTTCTGCATTTGTGACCGTTATGTTAACTACCTTATTTGGTCAGTATCAGCAGTCACGACGAGAATCGAAAGACCTGATGTTGTTATATCCAGAGCGTACCCTCGCCCGCTTAAACCAGGATTTGTGCCGTCAAAGACTAGATAAATATCTTACTATTTTTTATGCAGTGATTGACCAGCATACCCATCATCTTTCTTGTAGCAATGGCGGACAATTTCCGTATCCCCTTATTTGCGATAAAAATGGAGTTCGTTCTCTAGCTTCTCCGAGTCGTCCGGTAGGAGTGTTTGAAGATTCTGAGTTTCCAAAACAAGAGTTTGGACTGTCAGAAGAATTTTCCTTATGGCTAGTTTCGGATGGTTTTCTTGAGATCGCGCCAGAACGTTCCCTGAAAGAGAAATCCCTCGCCTTACAAGCAAAAATTGCCAACCCAGAGATTGACATCGATAGTCTAGCGAAAAGTTTAGGGTTATCTAGTGAAAGCACTCCTCCAGATGATGTCACTATATTCCAAGTGAAGCGGGTTCGTTCATTAGAGTAGACGTAGTCCGAAACAAGAAGTATTGTGTTTTCAGATATAAAGGGTTAGCATAAACTATCTTTAGAGCGAAAGTGGCGGAATCGGTAGACGCCCTGGTTTTAGGTGCCAGTGGGGCAACCCGTGAGAGTTCGAGTCTCTCCTTTCGCACCATTCAATGTTTTGCCTCCCGGGTGTTAGCGGAGTGCCACACGAGGTGTAAAGATGCAGGTTTCGCTGGAGGTCATGGATGGGTTAGAACGCCGTGTAACTCTTTGTATCTCTGAAGACCAAATTGCACAGGAGGTCCAAAAACGACTGCAAACCCTGGCGCGTACTCTCCAGATTTCTGGATTCCGACCCGGCAAGGTGCCGATGGCCGTTGTCCAAAAGCAGTTCTCTGCCGAGGTACGGAAGGAAGCCATTGCAGAGATGCTTGCGTTGAGTTTAACTAAAAAATTAGATCAAGAACATTTGCATCCTGTTATTCTTCCTTCCATAGAACCTCTGCCTAGAGCTGTTGGTGCTTCTGGTTCAGATGATTTGTGTTACTGCTCTACTTTCGAGGTGTATCCAGAGGTTCGACTTTCTCCTCTAAAAGATGTGGTGATTAGATATCCAGAAGTAGTAATTGAAGATACAGATGTAGATTATTTAATCGAGAGGATCCGGAAAGAGCATGCTGCTTGGACACTTGTTGATCGTCCTGCGGTACTCGGTGATCGAGTAAAGATGGATTTTTCGGGTTCCTTTCTTGATGGAACGTCTTTTCACGGGAATGAAGGGAAGAACGTTCTGGTAGTTTTAGGATCCAATCGTCTCTTAGAAGAGCTAGAGAGAGGTTTGATTGGTGCTGTTGCGCGGGAAACTAGGATAGTTGAACTTGTCTTTCCACAGGATTACCAGCATAAAGAGGTAGCGGGGAAAGCTGCCCGATTTACCATGACTGCTCAGTCCATAGAAGGACCACATCTTCCAGAACTAGACGAGGCATTTTTCCGTGATTTTTCGATTTCAGACGGCAGCATAGAAGGTCTTCGTGCTGCGGTACAGCAACGAATGGAGGCGGATTTTGCCAAAAGGGCATTGGATCTGGTCAAAAATCAGGTGCGAGAAGCTATCTACGAGCGAAATCCAATTTTGTTGCCTAAAGCACTGATAGAAAAAGAACTGAAAGAATTACAATCGGGAGAAGGTAAGGAATTAGATCCAGCGGAACTCGAGGATTTAGCGCGTCGTTTTGTGGCCATTGGCATTCTCTTTGGAGAGATCGTTCAAAAAGTAGGTCTCAAATTAGATCCATTACAGTTGCGTGCCTATGTCCGTTCTTTAGCCGAAGAATATGATGATCCGGATCAGGTGGAAAATTGGTTCTTGAGCGACACGAGCCGAAAAGATAGAGTAGAAGCCATTCTCTTAGAAGATAAAGTGATTGAATGGGTACTGACTCAAGTACAAGTTGAGCGTCCTAGCACTCGTTTTTCAGAGTTAATGGGAGCTTCGCAATCATGATTTCGAACTCTTCACGTACGAGCATGCCTCCCGTGACTGGATTAAATCTGGTTCCCATGGTAGTCGAGCAATCAGCCCGTGGGGAACGGGCTTATGACATCTACTCCCGCCTACTCAAGGAACGAGTAGTTTTTTTGGTGGGTCCAGTAGAGGATTATTCGGCTAATCTGATCGTAGCGCAGTTTCTTTTCTTGGAATCTGAAAACCCGGATAAAGATATTCATTTGTACATCAATTCTCCCGGGGGATCTGTCAGTGCCGGCCTTGCAATTTATGACACCATGCAATTTATCAAACCAGAGGTAAGCACTCTTTGTATTGGTCAGGCTGCTAGCATGGGTGCTTTGTTGTTGGCGGGAGGAGCCAGAGGTAAACGGCATTGTTTACCTCACTCTCGCATGATGATCCATCAGCCTCTTGGTGGTTTTCATGGTCAGGCCACTGATATTGACATTCACGCTCGCGAGATTTTGTTCATTCGCCAGAAGTTGAATCAGATCCTTGTGCACCACACGGGACAGACAGTAGAACGCATTCAACAAGATACTGAACGCGACAATTTTATGGGACCTGAAACTGCGGTAGAATATGGTTTGATTGATACAGTTTTGGCAAAACGTTCTCTCTTGGATACCCCAAAATCTTGACATCAGTTTGATGCGCTGCTGACGTATCTAATCCTCGATTGAAGTCGAGGATCTCCTTGCGAGTAATCTATGAGCAATGACAAGTATAACCGAGAAGATCCGAGCAAATTGCTGTATTGTTCGTTCTGCGGTAAGAGCCAACACGAAGTTCGGAAGCTCGTAGCAGGTCCGTCGGTTTTCATTTGCGACGAGTGTGTTGATCTTTGCAATGAGATTATTCAGGAAGAATCGCAAGAAAAATCTATTGTTACCAAAACACGGCATTTGCCAACGCCTTGGGAGATTCGGCGCATTCTCGATGATTACGTCATTGGCCAAGAACGTGCTAAAAAAGTTTTGGCAGTCGCAGTGTATAACCATTATAAACGTCTGGAATCTACACAAAAGAAGGATGACGTAGAGCTTTCTAAGAGTAACATTTTGCTAATTGGGCCAACAGGTTCTGGGAAAACTCTCCTCGCAGAAACTCTGGCTCGCTTGCTTAACGTACCATTTACCATTGCGGATGCTACTACTCTAACAGAAGCAGGGTACGTAGGTGAGGACGTAGAAAACATTATTCAGAAGTTGCTCCAAAAATGTGATTACGATATAGAAAAAGCTCAAACTGGCATTGTTTACATTGACGAAATTGATAAAATCTCTCGAAAATCAGACAACCCTTCTATTACTCGTGACGTTTCTGGCGAGGGAGTCCAACAGGCCCTCCTCAAACTGATTGAGGGTACGGTGGCTTCTGTGCCTCCTCAGGGAGGGCGTAAACATCCTCAACAAGAATTTTTGCAAGTCAACACTACTAACATCTTGTTTATCTGCGGTGGCGCATTTTCTGGATTAGAGAAGGTAATTCGCGCACGTACTGAAAAGAGTGGTATTGGTTTTTCCGCGGACGTGCGAAGCAAAGATACTCGGAAAGGTATCAGTGATTTGTTAAGCAGTGCCGAGCCAGAGGATTTAATTCGTTACGGGTTGATTCCAGAATTTGTTGGGCGTTTGCCTGTGTTGGCTACCCTAGATGAATTAGACGAAAAAGCCTTGATTCGCATCCTCACCGAGCCCAAAAACGCGATTGCCAAGCAATATCAACGCATATTCAGTATGGATGATTGCGAGTTAGAGTTCCGTCCGGAAGCACTTAGCGCAGTGGCAAAGAAAGCCGTAGACCGTAAAACGGGTGCTCGTGGGCTTCGTTCTATTTTGGAACAAGTACTCCTAGATACTATGTATGACTTGCCTTCGTTAAGTTCCGTCGTCAAGGTAATCATTGAAGAAGCGACCATCATGGGAAACGAAAAGCCCACATTGGTAGACAAGGATGGCTCGACCTTGGGGTCGACCCCCGACGCACTTTCCACCACTAAAGTCACAGTCGAGGAATTTCCGTTTTAGATTGATCCAGTCTTTTTAGCAGCAGCAGACATCTTCGCAGCAATTCGTGCCTCCACTGCAACCCGTTCACGACGGGCTTGCAGGATTGTCCTCAGGAGGTTATACGCCAATAGCAGCCCCCCGAGCAAAAACAATCCACCTCCCACGCCTCGAAGCAAATAGGGAACCCGTAGGTACTTTAGGGTTTCAAGAAAGCCGTAACTTAGATTTCCGTAATTATCTAAGGATTGTAGCTGCAATCCTTGTTTGATTCCTGCCGTCCAAAGAGCAATAGCGTGAGTTAAAGCTCCGGTGAGTGCAAACCAAAAGTGTATGGACATCAATCGCGTGCTATAGATCTTTGTATTCCACAAACGCGGGACTAGGTAATACATCACCCCGAAAGCAGTCATGGAAGCCCATCCCATGCCACCTAGATGAGCATGGGCAATGGTCAAATCTGTGTAGTGAGAAACTGCATTGACAGTTTCGAGAGATAGAAACACCCCTTCTGAAATTGTGATCCCATATAAAACTAATCCGGCACTGAAAAAGAGGAGGATGGGATCTTTGCGCACTTGATCCCACGCGCCAGAAAGCGTCATTAGACCATTGATTACCCCTGCCAAAGCGGGATAAAGCAACAGGATCGCAAAAGAGACCCCTAAAGTCGCTGCCCAATCTGGCAATGCCGTCCAGAGCAAATGGACTGGACCTATCCAAAAAGATAAAAACATCAAAGACCAAAAGTGCAA
The DNA here is from genome assembly GCA_963575665.1 of Gammaproteobacteria bacterium. GTDB lineage: Bacteria > Pseudomonadota > Gammaproteobacteria > CAIRSR01 > CAIRSR01 > CAUYTX01. Next base: position 18,598 of record CAUYTX010000033.1, read on the forward strand.
AATGGACAATCGATACGAATATAAAGGACGTCCTGCTTGTTTTGGCAAGAAGTAGTACATCATTCCGAGAAAGGAAACATTCATTAAAAACAAAAGCATGTTGTGGGCATACCACCACTGAATCATGGCATCTTGAACACCTGAAAATAGGCTATAAGATTTCATGAATCCAACGGGCACTGCGAGGTTGCCGACTGTGTGAAGTAAAGCAACGGCCAGCAGACAGGCAAAGAAAAACCAGTTAGCTACATACAATATAGGTTGACTACGTATGCGAAGAGTAGAGATATACACCCATAAGAACAGACCCCAAACCACAATCAATAGCAGGTCTATTGGCCACTCAAACTCTGCGTATTCGCGCGCCTGAACATAGCCGAGAAGTTCACTCAAAATCCCCGACACCAGAACAGCTTGCCATCCCAAAAAGGTGACTTGGGCTAATGCCGGATACGCCAAACGCACTTGGCAAGTACGTTGCAACACATAGTAAGCAGTAGAAAACAACAAACTTCCACAAAACCCAAAAAGCATCAAAGTCGTGTGAACAGGACGCAATCGACCAAAACTCATGACCGGAGTGTGAAGATTCCAGTCAGGAAACGCCAGTTCTCCTGCCAGATAAACCCCAACTAGCATCCCAAGAATTCCCCATACCACTGCCATTTCTATAAACCGACGGACAACGGGGTATTCGTATTGTTCCGTGGCACGAGAAATCTTGGGTATTCTGTCCAACACGGTTTTTACCCGAGGTCTGCTTTAGATATTTACTGCAATTTTTGGAAAATCAAGGTTCCGTTGGTGCCACCAAATCCAAAGGAGTTAGACATGGCAACTTCAATGCGCATTTGCCTTGCTACGTTCGGAACATAGTCTAAATCGCATTCTTCACCGGGATTTTCCAAATTGATCGTAGGAGGGGCTACTTGGTCTCGAAGGGCCAAAACGCAAAACACGGCCTCCATGCCACCGGCTGCCCCTAGCCCATGTCCGATCATGGACTTTGTGGAACTCATGGCAAGTTGGTACGCATGCGATCCAAAAACTCTCTTAACTGCTCGAGTCTCTGCTAGATCTCCCAACGGTGTAGAAGTGCCATGCGCGTTGATGTAATCCACCTGCTCGGGACGCAACCCGGCATTGCGCAAAGCAGAGGACATGCACCGAGCCGCTCCTTCGCCGTCTTCTTTGGGAGCCGTCATGTGAAAACCATCCCCACTCAGACCAAACCCCGCTAATTCAGCATAGATCTTCGCACCACGTGCTCGAGCGTGTTCGTATTCTTCCAAAATCAGGATTCCTGCACCTTCACCAATCACAAAACCATCTCGGTCACGATCCCAAGGCCGACTGGCTTTCGTGGGTTCGTCGTTTCGGGTTGAGAGTGCTTTTGCTGAAGAAAAACCTGAAATGCCTAGAGGGCATGTGCACATTTCCGCGCCACCTGCCACCATGACATCTGCATCACCATATTCGATCAGGCGACCTGCATCCCCAATGCTGTGAGTGCCTGTGGCACAAGCGGTCACAATGGAGAGATTCGGCCCTTTCAGTTTATAAAAAATAGAGAGGTTCCCAGAAGCCATGTTGACAATGCAACTGGGTACAAAGAATGGGGAAACCCGACGCGCTCCAGATTTGACTAGGGTATCCCGAGCAACCTCAATGCCCGGTAAACCGCCCATGCCAGAACCAATCTCTACACCAATTCGTTCTGCATTGGCTTCTGTGATTTCTAATCCAGAATCTTGAAGTGCCTCTTGGCTGGCGGCAATGGCATAGTGGATAAAAGGATCCATCTTCTTTACCTCTTTGGGTGGGAGGTAACGAGAAGCCTCAAATCCACGGATGGTGGCAGAAATGCGCACAGCATACGTCGACACATCAAATGATGTGATGGGACTCACACCACTTTGCCCTGCCAAAATGCCCGCCCAAGATTCCTGAACAGACAACCCCAACGGAGAGACCATGCCCAACCCGGTGACCACTACCCGTCGCTTATTCAATGAATGCTCCTGTTTCGGCCGCAAATGGGGGGCGTTTTAACGCCCCGCGGTCTTCCGCAGCAGAATTTACTTTTCGTGAGACGTAATGTATTGAACCGCTTGCTGAACAGTAGTAATTTTTTCCGCAGCATCATCTGGAATTTCGATTTTGAAGGCTTCCTCGAGCGCCATGACCAGCTCTACGGTGTCGAGGGAATCTGCGCCCAAATCATCGACAAACGAGGCTTCTAACGTTACCTCGTCTTCCTTTACTCCTAATTGTTCCACGACAATCTTGCGGACGCGCTCTTCGACGTTGTTACTCATAACACTCCTCATCAGGAAATCCCTGATTTCAACAGGGTAGGGCAAAAGCCCTCGATGGATGATCCCAAACTACTTCGCAAACCGCTCTAGGGTATTTCGTAAGCTGTTGGGATCGGACAGGGGATAAGTTTCTATCCCTTTCTCAATTCGTTTGTTTAATCCAGAAAGTATTTTTCCGGGGCCACATTCTATCAAATGAGCTATGCCTGCTTTCGCCATGATTTGCACACATTCTACCCAACGTACTGGAGAATGGAGCTGGCGCGCCAACGCATCCCGAATTTTGCTTGGCTCAGTAGGCATAGCCACGTCTACATTATTGATAACAGGAATTTTCGGAGTAGAAAACGAAATCTTCTCTAGGCGAGCTCGAAGTTTTTGAGCAGCTTCCATCATTAAAAAACAATGGGATGGCACGCTCACAGGCAATAGGACGGCACGTTTCGCGCCTAATTTCTTGGCTTGATCGATGGCACGCAAGACAGCAGATCGATGACCTGCAATCACGATTTGTCCCGGTGCATTTAGATTGACTGGCGCGACTACCTCTCCTTCTGCGGCAACAGCACACGCAGAAGCAATCAGTTCTTCTCCTAAACCCAAAATGGCTGCCATGGCACCCATTTCTTCGGGTACGGCCTCTTGCATGTAACGACCACGATCCGCTACTAACAGGATCGCTTCCTTGAAATCAATAGCCTCGGCACATACCAAAGCGGTGTATTCCCCTAAGCTATGACCTGCCATTCTAGCAGGCAGGACACCACCTTGAGATCGCCAAAGATGCCACGTGGCTACACCCGCTGCGAGCATTGCAGGTTGGGTGTATTCCGTGTGATTTAGCTTTTCCTCTGGGCCTTCCTGCACCAGTTGCCAAAGGTCATACCCTAAAACTGAAGAAGCTTCTGCAAAAGTCTCCAAGACTTGAGGTTCTGAAAACTCCCGCAGCATCCCCACAGATTGAGAACCTTGGCCCGGAAAAACAACGCCTAACTGTGTGTGTACCATGATCCGTCACGCGACTTGTTTGAGCATAGAAGAGAGTATACCTAGGATCTTACCAGGCTTCTCTTCTAAATAGTAGTCTCGTAAATCAATGTACACTGCGTTCTTTTGGAGTTTCAAAAAACGCCACGCGGTGCCCGTAGTTACAGCACCGTAAATAGTTCGTTGTTCTTGATTGAAGAGGGAAGCAGCTATCATTTCCGCAATGCACTGACCTAATCCACCCACGGTATTTTCGTTTTTGGCTTCTACTAAAAACACGACTGGGGTTCTTACAAACAACTGTTCTGGAGATAGACTGATGATGAAATCACAATATCCAGAAAGTCCTTTTTCTTTGTCTACGGAGAATTCCACGCCTGAAAAAAAGCTAATTTTCCGATCAAACTGTTTTCTAATTTCAACCAACACATTCGAGATAATCAGTTCTGAACGGGCTTTCTCAGTATGAATAGAAACGGCTAGTGGAATATTCTCTTCTAAGGTCGCCAAGAAAAATTCGCTCGGGATCAATTCTTCTAATTTCGAAAACAACCCCGAATTTTCTATGATTTCTAATCGAAATGCCTCTTGAACTCCGCGCAGGGTAAAGTCACTGTAGGACATCTTTTAATACCGAACCAAAGCCGACCCCCAAGTAAACCCAGCTCCGAAAGCTTCTAGTAAGAGTAGATCACCACATTTGATCCGACCATCCCGTACTGCCTCATTCAAAGCAAGTGGCACTGAAGCGGCCGAGGTGTTGCCATGGTACGCAATCGTTTGAACCACTCGTTCTGTGGGCAACCCTAACCTTCTAGCCGTGGCTTCAATAATCCGATGATTTGCTTGGTGTGGTACTAACCAATCGAGATCCGATTTTTGCATCCCGTTAGCAGCCAGTGCTTCCTCGGCAATGGCTCCGAGCATCCGCACCGCGTGCCGAAACACTTCAGCACCTTGCATCGACATAAAACCACGAGAGGTTCCCAACTGGTCGTACCCTTGACCAATGCCCCAAGGTACAGTCAGTAATTCTTTATAACGACCATCTGCTTTGAGATGTGTAGAAAGAATCCCTGCTTCTTCCGAAGCCTCAAGAATGACGGCACCAGCTCCATCTCCGAACAGGACACAGGTGCTCCTGTCATTCCAATCTAAAATCCGGGAATAACTTTCGGCTCCCACGACCAGTGCACGGCGCACGTGACCCGTTCGAATAAATTGATCTGCCACGGAAAGGGCATACAAAAAACCAGTGCATACGGCCTGAAGATCAAACGCTGCGGAGCCCTGTGCCCCAATGCGCTCTTGCACGAGGCAAGCCGTTGAGGGATAGACCCGTTCCGGTGTCGTCGTGGCCACAATGATTAAATTCAAATCAGAAGCCGCCACCCCTGCCATTTCTAAAGCCGATTTGGCCGCTTCTGTCGCTAGGTCAGAAGTTCCTTGGCCTGGCGCGACGATGTGACGTTCACGAATGCCCGTGCGTTCTTGGATCCAATCATCGGTTGTGTCGACCATGCCTTCTAATTCTGCGTTGGTCAGGATACGCTCAGGCAAATAGCCCCCAACCCCTATGATCCTAGATCGCTTCATGAAACTTTATCCCTAAGTCATTTTATGTTTTGTCAAGCATTCAGAGTTTGTTAGTCTACTTCAGAGTAGCCAATTTTGGCAATCTTTACTCCTCCTTATCACTCTCAAAACGATAACTGCGCAGTTTTAGTGTCCTACTGTTTTCTTTCACAGTACGAATAGTCTCTTCGGAAAAACCAGACAGAGACTTTGCAGAAATCCCCAACATAATCTTCACTTCGGCTTCCGGCACAGAAGCAAGGTGGAAGATAATTTCCTCGGCAATTCTAGCAACCTCTTTTGCGATATGTTCTGGATTCAGGTCTACCAAACCATTAAAATGGGTTAACAGTTTTGGAAGAGAATTTGTATTGCCTACTGGTAGTGAATCTTGGTGTGCTTTTTCGACTATCTTTGGAAGAGGTTTTGTCTGTTGCCTAGCTACTTCTGATTTGACCAACAATCCTTGTGCCTCCGGCAAACCACGCCGTTCTTGTAAATTTTGGTAACAACCTTTGGCTGAATCTAAAGAATCTGCAAACGAAAAAGCACTCCAGTCCTTCAGTCCATCGTCAACTGCTTTCAAGAGTGCTTTATCAGGAGTTAAAAAACGATCCAAATACAAGTAAGAGGCAAAGTATTCGATTAGCTTTTCTATTTCCACATGGTCTCCTGCCCACAGTGGAATCTCATCCATTCTTTCTCGCAAAATTCTAGGGCTAATGGAACGTATACAACGCGAAGATTTTTCTAATGCTTCTTTAATGCGGCGAGTAATGGGATCCTTTCCAGGATTGAGTGAAACACAATCTAAAGAAAAGGTTCCTTTCGGATTTTCTTGGTACGGAATCAATAAATGTAGGTAAGTTTCTGAAATTCGAAATTCAATAGTTTCTTTTGCAGATTTCCTTTGTTGTTCTACTTGTGCTACTTGGGAAGTAGACAAATCTAACTTTTCTTTGTCGTCCACAATGGAAGACCAAGCAAGGTATCTACGTACTGCCTCTTCCAATTCTGGTGCTCTTCGATCGTCTGCTGCTAAAAATATCAACATATTCTGGTAAAGGCGTGGTGTATTTCCACGAGATTTCAAAATTCCAGTCGCCATTTCTTCCGCAATATCGATTTTTTTCTTTTGTTGAATCTTAGAATAGAGATTTGTAGCAAGTGATTGGTGGTGGGGATGTTCAAGACTGAGGACAACAAGCCTCACCTGTCGTTCATCAGGTACATCGGTTCCAGAATTAGGAAAGATATCAATCTTTTGTAACTCTTCCACAGAAAAAATTACTTTTTTGATCCATCCTCCCAATTCATGTAATACGGCATTAGGTTCCTTTTTTAGATTTTCTGCTCGCTCTTCAGCCAGTTTAGATAACGTGGGCTGAATAGAATACCAATATCTCGATCCACCCTGATAAAGATAAGTGGCCGAAGCAGTCAATCGATGTAATGCGTCTCCAAATAAAGAAGGGGAATTACCTGGCAACGTACAACCCAGTTGAACACGCTTGACTTCAATTCCGCGATGTGCTGCCTCTTGAATAGGTGCAGAACCCAAATAGACCGTTCTAGCAACTCGCTTAAAAGCATGCACCACTCCAAAGCTCTTAAAATCTCTATCCATTTTACTGGGCAAAGAATTAGGACCATCTACTTCTGCATCAATGATGGGAGACCAATTATCCTGAAGGTAACGCATTAATTCTGGCTGAATTTGTTCATCTCCCACGGGAATATGGGCTGGCAAAATCAGTGGTGCAGGATCTCCTGATTGCCACAATCGATGCAATACCGTTGCCAAAAATCGTAAAACGCCACGAGTTCTTTGGAATTTTGGCAAAGTAGACCAATCTTGGTACAACCTTTCGAACACTTCTGGGTGAATTGGATAAGAATTTTTAATCTTTTGAAGATAAGCAGATTGGTTGCATTCTTCTGGAAACTCAGTAGAATGTTTTTGACACCATTCCCATAAAAGTTTTGCAGTCACATCACGATCTGTGAATTGTTTTGGATGCGAAAAAGGTTGAAACAAGCGACGACGCACAATTTCAAAACCTTCTTCCATGCTGGCAGGTCTCCAAGGGGCAGCTAAACGTCCTACCACATGTCCTAGACGATATAATGCCTCTTTTCCTTTTTGGCCTCCTGCTTCTAAATCACTGTCAGAAGCGGGTAAACTCACGACCAACAGAGTGTTTTTAGAACTCGTCGCAGATTCTGTCAAAGACTGTGCAAAGGTAAATTGCGTTTCAAAAGTTCCCGCAGGTAAAACGCCTTCTTTATTGTGTAATTGTCTAGCGTAGGCTACCCATTCATCTATTAAAATCAAACAAGGTCCATATCGATCGAATAAAGAACGTAGGGGATCTCCGGGATTTGTTCCTTTTTCGTCATCGTTTCGAACCAATTCAAAAGCTTCTCGACCTCCTAACTGCCAAGCCAATTCTCCCCACCATGTTCTTACCAACGTCCCATCTGGTTTTTTAGACGGATTTCCCGGAGAAATCTTGGTTCCTACTAAAACTGCTTTTTTTACATTTCTCGGAAGAGAAATATTAGCGGCTTTTAACACCGGCTCTATGTCAGGCAATGCCGTCGCGGACAAATTAGAAAACAGGTGATATAGTGCTAATAGAGAATGAGTTTTGCCTCCCCCAAAATTAGTTTGTAATTGTACGACTGGGTCTCCATTTCCGGTAGATAGTCTTTTAACTGCACCCACCAATAAAGTCTTCAGGCTTTCTGTTAAATAAGTCCGTCGGAAAAACTCAATAGGATCTTGATATTCGACGTCTGCTTTTTCTAGGTGCACCTGCCAAAGATCTGCTGCAAATTCAGCCTGTTGGTATTTTCCGCTGGCTACATCTTCGTGGGGAATAGCTATTTCTCTCCAAGGCCGTAGCCCAGTAGAAACATTCCCACTAATGTTTTCTATCTTTCGCTTTTCTCCGCGTACTTGTTCCTCAAAACGAATTCTAGACAATTCAAAACGTAGTTTTTCAACTTCATCGGCCTGAGGCGCGGAAACCGCGGACAACAAACGTTCCATGGAATCTAAAGCACGGTCTACATCGTCTCCTGAAAACTTTTCTTGATGTGCCCATCGATTCCTCCATTCTCGGAGTTCATGGGCTAAGTTTTTCTCAAAAACCCCTAATTTCTCTCGAAAAATATCGTACCAAAGTTCTACTATCACTCGGAGCAATACAGCGGCATCCCATTCTAATACTGGTTTCCCTTCTAAAATTGGATCTTCTACAAAATTTCTCAATTTTTGGTAAGAAAAGTTTTTATTGTCGACTGCTCGCGCCATTTCACGGCTTACAAAAGGTGCCAAGCCAGCTTTCAATAGTTCCATTCCCTTGGCAACACGTTCATAGTTGGTCACCTAGATTCTCCAATGCTCAATTTCCCTTGATTTCCACTTTCTCCCACGTGAGGAATCAATTTTTCAATGTCAATCCACCTCTGCACTAGATCATTATACAAAACAGCTTCTTTAGCCATTTTCATAGACTCGCAAAGAGTAAATAAGCGATAACTCAAAATCGGCACGTTGCCTACACTGTCTCCCAACTGCACGAATAATTTCGCAGTAGATTCTTCTCCATGAATACTGAGTCTTCGAATCAACTGATGAGTAGCTCGCCATGTCGTTACTTTTTCAGTAGGAAACCAGTCTGGGTTTAATTCTTCTTGAGGGAATAATCGAACTTTTCCTGAGTGGCTCTCTACCATGCCTGCACCAATGAGCTTTTCTATGCTGGTGTTTCTGGCTTTAGAAAGCGTTTCTGCTGCACCATACAATCCAGTTTCAAATCCGTGTTGTTCGAACCAAGTCAGTGCCCAACGGCTTTCCGAATCTAAAGTGCTGTTTTGTTCCGAAAATAACTCTCCAAGACATTCATCGATCCTAGTCAGGGCTTCTCGTACTGACATTTCTTTTTCTTCTGCATCAATGACTTTCGCATTTCGGCTGAAAACAGCCATGCCCGGGCCTATTGCCGCTTGGGCGAAATCCACTGGAGACATATTGGCTTGTTGCAAAGGAATCATAGCGGCGGGCAATTCGGACTGCAAAGCGCGCAAAAACCGAAGATTAGACACCGTGCGTGCTTCTTTTGGCCTCACTCGGCATACTAGCACGATGCTGGAGGCTAGAGCATTCGTACCTAACCCATTAGACCGATTGCTCAACTCCGTTCGAATTGGCCAAGTGCCTGTGATTGCAAATCCTGCTTTGACGATAGCAGACAAAAAAGTATCCCAACCTGTGTTGACCTTCCCTTCTGTGTCTTTGTTTTCCGTTTGTTTGAAGGCGTAATAGATGGTCACGGGAAAAGCGGGATGCACCTGTTCCGCGAGATTTTGAATCGCTTTTGACATTCCCTCTAAAAAAAAGGCCTCTGCTTTTTCTTTGCTGCCGTGGCGATGCGGTGCTGAAATCAATTCTTGAGCTTTAGGAATCACCATGGTAGAAAACAAAGAAGGGTAACTAGATTTGAGCGACTTTCTTAACCAAATATAAAAGAAATCAGATAAATCCGCGTATCCAATGTTGTCATAATAAGGGGGATCTGTAGAAACTACTTTTCCAAAGCTGATCGATTGAGATTCTGCGGAGGATTGCGTTGCGTTTCCTTGTTCTTTGGCGGGAACCGAACGAACTGCTTTACAAACCCAGTCCAACATGGAAATAAAATTTCCAGAAGAACTACTCATTGGATTTGTTTCGGCAAAATCCCAAGTCATTGGAATTGCTTGTCTTGCAAATGTAGTCCGCACGCTTTCTCGTGAACCATCCCAAGTACAAATTCCAGACCAATGAGCAGAACATCTGCTGACTGTGAGGGCTAGGTAGATTGAAATGGCTTCGGAATAAACCCCACCCCCGGCCCCTCCCCCTGACAGGAGAGGGGAGAAAGGCTCTGGTCTGAGACTTTTTGATTCTTCTTCTGGAAAAGCGACCTTACCCCCCGGCCCCCTCTTCCTGACAGGAGATGGGGAGAAAGGCTCTGGTCTGAGACTTTTTGATTCTTCTTTTGACGTGCTTTGTTCCCCCTCTCCTGACAGGGGGAGGGGGTTAGGGGGTGGGGTCATGTTTTGGGAGTTAAAATCCTCTCTTACTTTTTCCTGAGCTTCTTTGACTAAATCTGAAAAAGTGGTTAGAGCTACTAATTGGCGTGGAGTAAATAATTCATGCCAGTATTTGAATCCATACCCTCTGCCACTGACGAGGTTTGGAGTATCCTGATTCATTTCCGCTTCTGGCTTCCATTCTGGATTTGCACTTTCCGCAATGGATTCCATTTCTTTCGTTGAAGATAAATAGACTCTTCCATGATCTCCGTCGAGAACCACTGCCATGAGTACTTTTCCAGATCTCCCTGCTTGAAATTCTCCCCTTAAATATTTGCTGCTGATGGGAGTATCGGACATGAGGCATTTGAAATTAGAACCCCGTGCCAACTTGGTGCCACGGCTTGTGGCTTCTAAGTCTTTTGGTTCTCCGATCCTCACCCTAAACCAATACCCCCCTTCTTCCAAAGAAAGGAGCGCGTTGGAAATACCACTCACCGTGCCATGTCCACTCG
>CAUYTX010000034.1:0-7911 GCA_963575665.1 Gammaproteobacteria bacterium
TTCGATCTCATCCAGTAGAACAACGGCATGCGGATGTGTAGAAACAGCATCGGTCAGAAGTCCGCCTTGATCGAAACCGACATAGCCGGGAGGCGCACCGATCAATCGAGAAACTGCGTGCCGCTCCATGTATTCCGACATATCAAAACGCAATAATTCAATGCCAAGGGAAAAAGCCAGTTGCCTCGTAACCTCAGTCTTTCCTACTCCAGTGGGACCGGAAAATAAGAAACAACCCACCGGTTTTTCTGGACTACCGAGCCCAGAACGTGACATTTGAATAGCCGAAACCAAGGTCTCAATGGCAGCATCTTGGCCAAAAATCATTCTCTTCAAATCAGTATCTAGGGTACGTAAATGTTCTAAATCTGAAATGGAAACCCGTTTCGGAGGAATGCGTGCCATTTTGGCGATCACATTTTCTATATCTTCTTCTGTGATCCACTCCTTACGTGCGGATACAGGTAAAAGATGTTGAGCTGCGCCTACTTCATCTAAAACATCTACGGCTTTATCCGGTAGATGTCGATCGTTGATATATCGTGCTGATAGTTCTGCTGCAGCTCGCAAGGCATCGCTGTTGTACCGCACCTTGTGGTGTTGTTCAAAATGGCTTTTGAGTCCTTCTAAAATTTGTAATGTTTCTTCAACACTGGGTTCACTAATATCAATTTTTTGGAAACGACGAGCTAACGCATGGTCTTTTTCGAAGAGATTCCGGTATTCTTTGTACGTAGTAGAACCAATACATTTTAGTAATCCAGATGCTAATAAAGGCTTAATAATGCTGGAAGCATCTACTGCACCTCCAGAAGTCGCCCCCGCACCCACAATGGTATGAATCTCGTCAATAAACAAAATAGCCCCTGGTTCTTTTTGTAATTCTGTCAACAAAGCTTTCAAACGTTTTTCAAATTCTCCACGGTATTTAGTGCCTGCAATTAAAGCTCCCAAATCTAACGCATATATTGTGCAAGCGGAGAGAATTTCTGGTACTTCACCCTCTACGATCTTTTTTGCTAACCCTTCTGCAATCGCTGTTTTTCCAACACCAGCTTCACCCACAAGCAAAGGATTATTTTTTCTTCGCCTGCATAAAATTTGTGAAATTCTTTCAATTTCTGGAACTCTTCCAATCAATGGGTCAATTTTACCTTGACGGGCGAGGACATTCAGGTTGGTTGAGTAAGCATCTAGTGCGGCATGTCCCGATTCTTCTTGTGCTTCTAAATCTGGAACCAGTTCTTCTTTAGCTTTGGAAATTCCATGGGATACATAGTTCAAAATGTCCAAGCGAGAAATATTTTGTTTAACCAGACAAAAAACTGCATGTGATTCTTTTTCGTTAAACAAAGAAATCAATACATTGGCACCATTGACTTCGCTCTTTCCAGAAGATTGAACCTGTAGGATGGCACGTTGTAGAACTCTTTGAAAACTGAGGGTAGGCTGAGTTTCGTCTTCGTTGTGTACTAGAGGAATTTGTTCTTCTAAGAAATGAGTTAAATCTTTACGCAATTCGTTTACATCTGCGCCACAAGCATTCAACACGTCTGCTGCTTCTGGATTGTCAATCAGCGCAAGCAACAAGTGTTCTAACGTAATAAATTCGTGTTTCTTTTCATGTGCAGATTGAAAAGACCGGTGCAAAGTTTTTTCTAGTTTTTTTTCTAGCATAAGAACTAAAAAGTGTTGTTTCAATCGTCCGTAGCCGATTCCAGGTACATCAGGAACCTGACGTTATTATATGGCTAATCTACGCAAAATGGTAGATGAATAGCGCGGTTTTGGCTTGACTTTAACTTGCAGTCTAGTATCATCACATAGAAGGTGGGGTACACACGGTTAGCCGTGTGGAGAGAAGGAGCAGTCAAGCCTCTCTGTGAAGAACCCATCAGAGAGACGGCACAATTCAGCGTGTAGAGCCGTAGAAAACCCCGCACAGAGCGGGAAGGATGTCAATCTTAGAGGGTAAAAATGCCTACATATAGCTATGCTTGCCAAGAATGCGGGCATCGTTTTGAAACCTCTCAGCGGATTACGGAAGCACCGCTGAGCGATTGCCCAGAATGTAAGAAAACCGCACTTAAGAAAGTCCTTTCTGCTACGGGCATTGTTTTCAAGGGTAGTGGATGGAGTCGTGGGAGTTCTAAAGTAAGTAAACAGGACGATTTACCCCCGATGCCAAATTGTGGATCGGGTGGCTGCGGCGGCGGTACTTGCTCTCTGGGCTAACTTAGAATCCTTGCCTGTGTGGTGGATGATTCTCGACTGCACGATCGGGTCGGACTCCAACCACACGGAGTTCTTTCTTAGAGTGTTTCAGTAACGAAGTTACGCGACCACGCCCGGGAATCACTGTTCTGGGAGCCAATTCTAACAGCGGATACAAAACAAAAGCACGCAGATGCATTCTCGGGTGGGGTAAAGTGAGCAGCGGACGACGTAACCGAACTTGCTCGTACAGTAACAGGTCTAAATCTAAAGTGCGTGGCCCCCAACGTTCTGTTCGCACTCGCCCGTGTCGTTCCTCCAGTGCTAACAAGAAGTGCATGAGCGAAAAGGGTGACAAACGAGTCTCAAGAAGTGCCACTGCGTTGACATAATCTGCGGATTTTCCTTGCTCGGGTAGAGTGAGAGCAGGGTTCTGGTAGAACCGAGAGACAGCTAACACTCTGCAACCCGGCAGACCGGATAATCCTCGTAGAGCGGATCGTATGTGGCACACCCGACAACCTACGTTACTGCCTAACCCAATGAAAGCACGCATTAAACTGGAGGAGGTTTTTTCGGGGAGCGGCGTCGTGTCTTTTTTTGAGTGATGACCTCTGCGGGTGCCGGTAAAACCAGCTCCGGCGCGGGAGAAGGCTCGCACTCTTCTTCATCGACGGTCGTCCCTGTAAGCCCTCCTTGTTCAACACGAGTCCAATACTCTCCTAATCTTTTGAGTTCTTCTCCACTAGCTACTCGTAGCAGAAGAAAATCATAGGCCGCGCGAAAACGGGAACTCTCCGATAGTTGTTTAGCTCGCTTTCCTCGAGCAGTTAAGAAACGGGCCTGCGTAGTCCAGATCTCCTGGACTTGTAACAGATAGCGACGCGGGATCATGACCCGTTTGCTTTGCTCCTGAAGGATAAGATCAGCAGACTCTTGGATGGCTTCCAACGGAGATAAACCCGACAGTTTTGACATCCTCTTTCGCACTGGTTCCCACAACAAGGTCGCGAACAAAAAGGCGGGGGTGACTGGTTTTCCGATCGCTACCCTTGCATCAGTGTTAGAGAGAGCCATAGATAGAAAAGAAGTGGCTGTTTCCGAAGTAAGAACCTTTGCAGTCAGGGGAAAAAGTTCTGTGAAGAGGCCATAACGCTTGAGTTGCGCAAAGGTTTGCACCGCTGCGCCTCCAAAAAATAGCTTCAGGACTTCTTCAAACAATCGAGCAGGTGGAATCCCACGCAAAAGATATCCGAATTTTGAGATCGGAGCCTCCGTAGCAGGGTCAATAGAAAAACCCAATTTAGAAGATAACCGCACCGCACGCAGCATCCGAACTGGATCTTCTCGGTAGCGGTTTATGGGTTCTCCCATGATTCGGAGTACCTTTGCTTCTAGGTCTTGCAACCCTCTACTAAAATCTACCACTGAAAAATCACGAATATTGTAATACAAGGCGTTGACTGTAAAATCTCGCCTCCAGGCATCTTGGTCGAGGGTGCCATAAACGTTATCTAACGTGATGCGCCCACCTTCCATTGCGCCTTGTCCTTCGGTGTCTTTAGTATGAGCTGCTCGGAAGGTAGCCACTTCGATGGTCTCATGCCCAAATCGGACATGGGCAAGTAAAAATCGCCTTCCGATTAGGTGGCAGTTGCGAAACACTTCTTTAATCTGTTCTGGGCGAGCGTTGGTGGCTACATCAAAATCTTTTGGAGTTCGTCCTAGGAGCAAATCTCGTACTCCACCCCCTACCAAGTAGGCATCATAGCCGGCTCGCATGAGTTGGTAGAGAACTTTAAGAGCAGCATCGCTGATTTGCGCTCGGGAGACGATGTGGTTTGGTCGAGGAACAATAACGGGTTGGCTAATGGTTCGCACACTCCATATGTCAGGTTACGTAAAGATTAAAACTTGCATTCTCTAAACATTAGCGTATCATAATCCCCGTGTTTAGTCTTGAGTCTTAAAGTTTTTCCTGTCTCTGCTCTCTTCGTCTAGTGGCCTAGGACGCTGCCCTCTCACGGCGGTAACGGGGGTTCGAAACCCCCAGGGAGCGCCATGTTGTGTGAAACACCGTTCCTTCAAAGGTTTTCTCATTAGGTCACTTGCCATGGGAACTGTTAGGCCTGCTTCCTTGGTATTTTCGTGAGAGCTAGTCCCCCGCCTCTTTCATTTTTTTGACACAATTGATCGCCTCTTTTTCATGGTATTTCAATTTTTGTGCTAGAGAAATGAACTCTACTATTCATCGGTGTGTCTCCACGTATTTTTAGCAAGGACCCCTACTTCACATTGCATGCCAACGTTTAGAGGTGTCCTTGGTTTTCGAATTGCGCCAATGATCCCCGAATGCCACCGGGGAGGAGCGTTTTTTCATGATAAACTCGAACAGTATGTCTACCCAAGGCCGTAGGCTGTATCCCCAAAGCCTCCTTGGAGAAATGGTATTGGGAGTTCTGGCCAGTATGGCTATTGGGACCGGTTTTAGTATTTTGGCCGGTGCTTTTGTTCTTGTCTTAGCCGGAGGAAGGGTAGAGGCAGTCTCTCCAGACACTCCACCGCCCCCTTCTGCTTGGGCACAAGCTTCCCCAAACACGGCACCGGCCATGCGCCTGTCCGCGACTCGTCGCGATTAAGTCGCAAGTTTCAAATTTTTAATTCACCTAACTTTGGGAGCAATCAACGGAGTTTAGCCATAATCAGCAGTTTTCTGCTACCATTACGTGCATGTTGGGTGTCGTGGTCTTCCCTGAATGAACGTAATCGCAAAAGAGATCTTTCCAGTCAATCTGGTAGAGGAAATGAAGCAGTCGTACCTCGATTACGCCATGAGCGTGATCGTGGGTCGCGCGCTGCCAGACGTGCGTGATGGTCTCAAGCCCGTGCATCGGCGTGCTTTGTACGCCATGCATGAGCTAGGCAACGATTGGAACCGTGCTTACAAAAAATCTGCGCGCGTAGTAGGAGATGTCATCGGGAAGTATCACCCGCATGGGGATGTTGCGGTCTACGATACCCTAGTACGAATGGCTCAGCCCTTCTCAATGCGATATCTCTTGGTTGATGGTCAAGGAAATTTCGGTTCCGTAGATGGGGATCCGCCCGCAGCGATGCGGTACACCGAGATCCGCATGTCACGAATTGCCCACTCCCTTCTGGCAGATCTCGAAAAAGAAACCGTTGACTTCATCCCGAACTACGACGAATCTGAACACGAACCTTCTGTTTTCCCCACTCGGCTCCCCAATCTATTGGTTAATGGCTCCTCTGGCATTGCGGTGGGTATGGCGACTAACATTCCGCCTCATAATTTGGGAGAAATCATCGGTGCTTGTCTGGCATTACTAGACAACCCAGAATGTACGCTAGCAGATCTTTTGCGGTATGTGCCAGGGCCTGATTTTCCCACCGCAGCGTTCATCAATGGTGTTTCTGGAATCCACGAAGCCTATGCTACTGGTCGGGGAAAAGTTTGTCTGCGTGCAAGAACCCACATAGAGGAAACAGGCAGCAAACAAGCCATCATCGTCACAGAATTGCCCTACCAAGTTAATAAAGCGCGTTTACTCGAAAGAATTGCTGAACTCGTCAAAGAAAAAAACATCGAGGGGATCACTGCTCTACGTGACGAATCAGATAAAGATGGAATGCGTGTTTTTATTGAACTCCGACGTGGAGAATCTCCAGAAATTGTCCTCAATAACCTTTACCAGCACACACCGATGCAGTCGACTTTTGGTGTCAACATGGTGGCACTGGTCAATGGCAAACCACAGACACTTCCTCTTAAACAAATACTTGAGTTTTTTCTGCTTCATCGTCGTGAAGTAGTCACACGGCGAACCACTTATGAGTTGAGAAAAGCCCAAGAACGTGCTCATATCGTGGAAGGTTTAGCGATTGCGCTTTCTAACCTTTCCGCCATTCTCGATCTCATTCGATCTTCTGCCAGTCCTGCAAACGCTAAGACACTCCTATTAGGACAGGTATGGTCTCCGGGTCTAGTAGCAAAACTCAAAAATCTCAACTCTGAAGAAGCACAAATTTATCGGCTCTCAGAAGTACAGGCGCAAGCCATTCTCGATCTACGGTTACATCGGCTCACGAACCTAGAACAAGAGGATATCCTAGAAGAATATCGTCAACTATTGGCATCGATTGCAAAGCTCTCGGAAATTCTTGCAGATTCTCAACGAATGGTAGCCGTCATTCGTGGGGAATTGTCAGAGATTCGAGATCAATTTGCAGACGCTAGGCGGACTGAGATCCAACCAGATCAACAGGATCTCACCATCGGTGATTTGATTACTCCAGAGGAGGTAGTAGTTACCCTTTCACACACTGGATACGCAAAATATCAGCCGTTGACCTTATATCGTGCTCAGCACCGAGGTGGAAAAGGACGAGCTGCTGTTAACGTCAAGGAAGAAGATTTTATCGACAAGTTGTTTGTGGCCAATACCCATGACACCTTGTTGTGTTTTTCGAGTAAGGGCAAAGTTTATTGGATTCAGGTGTACCAATTGCCTTTGGCGGGCCCAGGAGGACGTGGTAAACCGATCGTTAATTTATTACCCCTAGAAGAAGGGGAACGTATCAATGCGGTCTTGCCGATGAACGAACAGTCTGAAGGCAAGTACCTTTTCATGGCAAGCGAACGTGGAGTGGTAAAACGACTTCAAGTGACGGAAGTTTCTCGTCCTCGTTCTTTAGGTCTTCAGGTAGTAGCTTTGCGAGAAGAGGATCGTCTGGTTGGTGTCGAATTCACCAATGGTTCTCAGGAAGTAATGCTCTTTTCCGATGATGGGCAAGCCATTCGGTTTCCAGAAGAGGATGTACCCATCACAGGACGTGGGTCAATCGGAGTTCGAGGCATCCGGTTGAATGATGATAGTCAGGTCATTGCTTTGCGAGTTTCTAACCTAGGATCTGTCTTGACTGTAACTGTAAATGGTTACGGAAAGAGAACCCCATTAGAGGAGTATCGCCCCCAATCTCGTGGTGGCAAGGGCCTTATTTCGATCCGCACTGGCGAACGTAATGGCCCAGTCATGGGTGCACTCTTCGTCGAAGAAGAAGACGAAATTATGTTGATTACCAACGCAGGCACCCTAGTACGTACTCGAGTTTCGGAAATCTCCCAAGTGAGTAGAAATACCCAAGGGGTACGCCTCATCACACTGGCCCCTGATGAACAACTAGTTGGTATTGAGCGAATTGCAGAACCTAGTCAGATTTCACCTCCAGAGGTGCACTAGGTTAGCGCGAGGAAAAACTAGTGACTCGAGTATTCAACTTTAGTGCTGGTCCGGCGATGTTGCCCCAAGAAGTTTTAGAACGTGCCCAACAGGAAATGTTGGATTGGGGTGGTAGCGGTGCCTCGTTGATGGATATTAGACACGGTGGAAAGGATTTCATGGCACTTGCCGATAAATCAGAAGCGACTCTACGCAGTTTGCTCTCTATTCCTGCTAACTATAAAGTATTATTTCTTCAGGGTGGTGCTAGCCTCCAGTTTGCAATGATTCCGCATAACCTCATGCGCGGAAAAGCTGATTATCTCAACACTGGTGTTTGGTCTAAAAAAGCGATTGCGGCTGCAAAAGGCTATGGTGTAGTCAACGTGGTGGCATCTTCAGAAAATACAAGATTCACTGACATCCCAACACCGGAAACTTGGCACCTAGATCCACA
>CAUYTX010000035.1:0-7898 GCA_963575665.1 Gammaproteobacteria bacterium
ATTCCCTTTTTTCTGATTATGTTTTGTAACCATTCTACTATGTCTTTGCTATATTTTCATTATTCGAAAATATATCGAAGAACAGCAGACCCTAGATTAAAACCGCGCTATTCATCCCCGCCCTAAAGGACGGGGTTTTTCGCGCATACTGATAAATTGAGCACGAATTATTCTTGGTTTTGCACTCGAATTGGACTCCAATTCTTTACTTTGACGTAAATACGAAGCTTCCGTCCCAATTCTCGCCAGGTGGGTGATTCCGGAGTACCTCTGTTCGATCCAAATACAGATGATACAACTTAGTTTCTGGAGAAAGTTCGCAGAGACGATAGAATCCAATGGAAGCCTGATCCCAATTTTGTGCACGGTAATCGGCCAGAGCTTGACGGTAAATACTGAGTTCTGCTTTGAAAGATAAATCTAAATTTTCTAATCGGCCAAGTGGTTCATAGATAGCAACCGCTTCGTTTTTCCCTTTGACTTTAACACGATCTAATTCACGGAAAGAGAAATCAAGTAAGGAAATCCGGGTTTGTTCTCCAACGATGACAGTGACTCCGTATTGTTTTGTAAGACCCTCCAAACGTGAAGCAAGATTAACGGCATCTCCCATAACCGTGTAGGCCATGCGAAATTCTGAACCCATGTTTCCAACTCGCATGTTGCCAGTATTAATGCCGATACCGATTTTTATTTCCGGACCTCCTCGTGCTTGAAACTCTTGGCTTAATTTAGTTGCTTGTCCTTGCATGTCGAGGGCTGCTAAAACGGCACGGCGTGCATGTTCTGGATCTTCGACAGGGGCTCCCCAAAAAGCCATGATGGCATCTCCGATATATTTATCGACGGTGCCCCAAGAGTGATGAATAATACGAGTCATGGGTGTTAAGTAATCATTCATGAGCCGACTTAAACTAACTGGATCTAGCTTTTCAGAAATGTTAGTAAAATTTCGTACATCTGAAAATAAAACCGTCATCTGACGACTAGTGCCTATTAAAGAATATCTACTCGGATCTAAAGACATTTCCTCCACCAATTCTTGAGGAACGTATTGACCAAATAAATTTGCAAGTTGTTTTTTCGTCCGAGATTCAAAAAAGTAACCAAATAAAATATCAGATGATTGAATTAGAAAAATGAGGAGTAGTAATGGAATTAACGGAAGCACCATATTTCCCCAATACCAAACAGCTAAATTCCAAGCCACCGCAACTGCTAATAAGACAATGGTGATAAGCGTAGCAATCATTGGATTAAATAAAGGAATCAAAACAATAGCCATGCCTCCGAGAAACAAAGTTTGCAAAAAGTCTACTGTCATGAGGTAATTAGGCTGTTCCTTGAGTGTTTGGTCAAAAATTCCAGCAATTAAATTAGCGTGTACCTCAACACCGGGATAAATCTCACCGACGGGAGTGGCCCGGAGGTCCATTAAACCAGGGGCACTGCTTCCCACAAGAACTACGGTCTTATCGAGCAATGCCGGATCTACACGATTGTGAAGGATGTCGGTAGCAGGAATGTAGGGAAAACTGTTACGCCCGCCTCGGTAGGGGACCAATGCTAGTGCAGAGCTGTCAACCGGCACGCGGACGCTACCTATTTGGAATGCTTCAAGACCAGATTTTGTAATGTCTAATACGATTGGCGGTGGGCCTTCTCCATTGTCCAGTGCCGCCCTCACGACAGCTAAAGAAAGTGCTTCATACGTGCGCCCCTTGTAATCAATAAGCAAAGGAACGGAGCGCACTAAACCATCCTGATCTAAGGAAGGCGTAAAATGTCCTGCACTTGCAGCAGATTTTTGAAGTATTGGGAGGTTTGCACCATACCCTTGCGCATGCACTGTAGTGGCCACTTCATTCAACAATTTGTCTGCGTATGGTTCCAATACAGGCTCTGGGAGCTGACCAACCGCGTGGACTTGATCATCAAAATAGTAACCAAGTACTGTTCTTCTCCCACGAAGGGAAACAGAAAACCGCCCATCATAGTCCAAACTTTCCTTGAGGCTGGGGAGTATGGACTGAAAAACAGGATCCTTCTTTAGTTCTTGAGAAGCTAAGTTTTGGAGGGATTCCCAACCAGAACTGCGGTCTGGCTCTGCAAAAACTACGTCAAAAGCAACTACCCCAGCGTGATAGTCATTAAATAAACGGTCTACGAGGGCAGCAATTCTGTCTCTGGGCCAAGGCCAGTGGCCTTCTTCGACGAGACTTTTTTCATCCACATCTGCGATCACCACCCTGGGATCTACTCCACCCGGCATGGTCGCACGTAGCCGAGCGTCGTAACTAAGAAGTTCCAAGTGGTCTAAAAATGGAAAGGGTACCCAGTGCAGGGTATGTAATGCGAACAATAAAAATAACACCCAAGAAAATGAGTAACGCAGGCTACGCCGTCGTATCCACGACCATTTTAGTTGGTGAGTAACTGGAGGAGGGATTTTGAGTTTGTGCGTGTCTGGCATGGTTTTAGTGGTTTAAAAATGCTCGTTTTGAGTGGAACTTCCAAATGCCGAAAAATTCTATCAATTTCAGTGAATCCTGAGGTGTTTAGGAGTTACGCAGTTGGATTCACAAGTTACTGATTTCGTTGGATTTATTGTTTTTGACGAAAAACAAAATTTTTATAAAAATCAAAGACTTATATTTTCAACTGCGTAACTCCTAGTGTTATTTAACGAGCAGGAGTTCTATAATGGCCGCGAGAATACTCTGGATTGGAGGGAACATGCTAAAGAAAACCCCTTTCTGGGAACAGGATTGGTTAGTCGGTGGATCTGTTGGTCTAGCTTGCATGGTAGCCATCATTTTCGGTTTATTAGAAGGACTAGAGCGTAAAGCTTACGATTTTGGGGTGCGTTCGATCGACCGAACGCCGAGTGAAAAGATAGCAATTGTCGCCATCGATGACCTGAGCATCGAGAGGATCGGACGCTGGCCTTGGCCGAGAGAAGTTCAAGCGCAAGCTCTCCAAATTTTAGCCAAAGGTGGCGCAAAAGTAGTCGTAAACACCATTTTGTACAGTGAACCGCAGTTAGATCGTGGGTCAACTGCTCTCCGGGATATTGCTAAGCAATACGATGCTTCTAGCTTACCCGAATTGCGCAAAGAAGCAGTCACCCTAAGAGATTTGTTAGACCAAGTGGTGACAAGCCAAAGTACACGCTCCACCCCAAAACCGAGAACTCCAGAAGAACGTGAATATTTGGCAGTTAACCGTCTTTCTAGTTTCTTATCCAGTGCTGTTTACCTCAGTCGTGCCCCCTCAGATGCAGAGCGTTTACGGGAACTTTTTGGCCAAACCGAAGGACGCTCTGACGCAGATCGCTACTTAGGGCAAATCATCCGTAATGCAGGAAACGTTTTACTCGGTGCTTTTTTTGAGCTCGGCCCACTAGAAGGTTTACCTGACCACCCTTCGCCAGAATATCTCCGACGATATTCGATTAAGAATATATCCAATGAACTGGATGCGCAAAACCGCGGATTTTTTCCTCTTTCTTCCACTCATTTTTTAGCCTCTTTACCAGAAATTGCGAGTGGTGCTGCCGGCATAGGCCACATTACTGTACTCACGGACCCTGACGGGGCAGTCCGAAGCATGCCTATTGTGCTTAACTATTATGGGGAATACTATCCCTCCCTTTCTCTGCTAGCCGCTCAAAAGTATCTCAATCTTCGGACAGAAGATGTGCGCATACGAATGGGAGAAGGGGTAGATGTTGGTGGATTGTCTATTCCTACTGATGTCCACCTTCTTGTGTATCCACACTTTTATCCCAGTTCGGAAGGAAAAAACGCTTTTTCAGTGGATTCATTTGATGATCTTCGAAGTGGTCGGATTCCTCCTACGAAGTATGCTGGCAAGATTGTCCTGTTAGGTGTCACTGCAAAGGGGGTGGCAGACACTTACCCAACTCCGATTTCCCCTACTACTTCTCCGGTGCAGATTTTAGCAAGTGAGATTTCTTCAATTTTGCAAGGACATACTTATACTGCCCCGGACTGGGGGAGTTGGGTAACATGGCTAGTCTGGTTGTTGACCACTCTATACCTTGCTTTAGGTCTTCCGCATCTAAAAGCGAAGATGGCTGTGACCGTTACGGGTATCTTAGTAGTCGGGATGGTGCTCACCCATTTCGTCCTCATGAGCAGTGCAGGTCTTTGGATATCGCTCATGACCCCAACGGTTTTCTTAGTGCTTGGACACCTCTTTGCTACTACTAAACGTTACTTGACGAGCGAGCGTGGGAAAGCAGCTTCAGATTCTGCAGCTGCCGAGAGTAACCGAATGTTGGGTTTAGCTTTTCAAGGTCAGGGACAGCTCGACATGGCTTTTGAAAAGTTTCGTCGTAGCCCCATGGATGAAGGACTCATGGAGTTGCTTTACAACCTCGCCCTCGATTTTGAACGCAAACGACAGTACGCGAAAGCGGGCAGCGTTTTTACTTACATGTCTGACTTTAATCCAAAATTTCGTGATCTCTCAGAACGCATGGCGCGAGCTCGTTCCATGGAGCAAACGGTGGTCATGGGTGGAAGCACAGGCCCAGGGGGAACCATCGTGCTAGGAGGACCAGGTACCCAAAAACCCATGTTAGGCCGTTACCAAGTAGAAAAAGAGCTAGGTAGGGGCGCAATGGGTGCTGTTTATCTCGGGCGTGATCCGAAGATCAATCGCGTGGTGGCCATCAAAACCATGGCACTCTCTCAAGAGTTTGAGCAGAGCGAACTAACTGAAGTTAAACAAAGGTTCTTTCGTGAGGCAGAGACTGCAGGGCGGCTTTCTCACCCACACATTGTGACCATCTACGATGCTGGGGAAGAACAAGATTTGGCCTACATTGCAATGGAGCTTCTCAAGGGTAAAGATTTGTCTCAATACATTACCAAAGATCGTTTATTACCCGTGGCTACTGTTTTAGATTTGGTTCGAAAAATTGCGGAGTCTCTACACTATGCCCACAATCAAAATGTTGTGCATCGAGACATCAAACCTGCCAACATCATGTATGAACCGGAAAGTGGAATACTCAAGGTAACAGATTTCGGGATCGCCCGCATCACCGATTCGAGCAAAACTAAGACTGGTGTAGTCATGGGGACCCCTTCCTACATGTCACCTGAACAGCTTTCCGGTCAAAGGGTGGATGGCCGTTCTGATCTCTTCTCTCTCGGTGTAATGTTGTACCAAATGCTCACTGGAGTACTCCCCTTTACTGGAGATTCCATGGCCACCCTCATGTATCAAATTGCTAATGTACCCCATCGAGATGTGCGAGCGGTGCGTCCTGATTTGCCTCCATGCCTTTCGCAGATTCTCAATCGAGCCTTGGCCAAGGACGCCAATTCTCGCTATCAGACAGGTGTAGAAATGGTAATGGAAATTGCGACTTGTGCGGGGCGTACATGAACAAACCTAAGTGCGATGAAATGCTAGAAATCGCTTGTAAAACTGATGTAGGTTGCGTTCGCCCACATAATGAAGACAGCATTGCGGTAGACAGTGAAATTGGTTTGTTGGTGTTAGCAGACGGAATGGGAGGCTATCAGGCTGGAGAAGTAGCCAGTGGCATTGCGACGGATTTGGTGGTACGCGAAATGCGTGCAGGTATCCTGCAATCCTTCTCTAATATCACAGTAATTGAGGGAGAAGGTGGCCCGCCTTCCCAAACCCGCCTCTTGCGTCGGGCGATTGAACACGCGAATGCCGCAATCTACGAAGCTAGCAGCACGCAAATTCACCTCTCTGGCATGGGTACTACCGTGGTTGCTGTCTTGTTTTGGGCAGATAAGGCTAGTATCGCTCATGTTGGAGATTCTCGGTTGTATCGTTTGCGGGGTTCTACTCTGCAGCGAATCACTAAAGATCATTCTCTCGTTCAAGAATTGATAGATCATGGTTTTTATACTCCAGAACAAGCGCGCACTTCCCCACAAAGGCATTTGGTCACACGAGCTCTGGGACTAGAAGGAACGGTTCGGGTCGAAGCCTCAGAAATTCAAGTGGAATCAGAAGATATTTTTTTACTCTGTTCGGATGGTCTTACGGACATGGTGTCAGATGAGAATATCTGTTTAGTTGTGAAAACACTTGCTGGAGATTTAATGCAGGCTGCCGAGCAGCTCGTCGAAATTGCTAAGGATCAAGGAGGGAGAGACAACATTTCCGTTGTTCTAGCACGCATGCGAGCAGAGGTAGGACGTAGCTGGAAAAGTCGCTTCCAAAGCTGGGTTCGCTAGTTTTAGAGTTCCTTCGTGAAGAGAATCATGGATGATTCTCGACTGCACACTCGGATCGGACTCCAAGAGTGCCAGAGCTACCAATTTTTACTCTGGTTTTCGATATAACGTCTTTAATGGGATGCTCATGATGCGTTGTCCCTCTTCGTGGAGAGCGTTCACGACTCCGGACAGTGCTTCATTCCAAGTATCTCCACTCTGAAGATCTACCTTGCGTACGGAGTGCGGTAATAGCAAGTAGAGATCTAGCAAAGTAACTTCGTCAAGATCTCGTGCTAGGAGCCAAGCTCCCTGATTGGTTCTTTGCACCCACCGGTTCGTAGAAAATGTGCCTAAAAGATCTAAAAGCATATCTTCCGATAAACCGGGCTCAAAGGCGAGCAATGTTCGTGTGGTCACTCCGCGTCCAGTGCGTTGTGCTTCCCAAAGATGTCCAATCGTCCGAAAAGCCCACAGTAATTCTGCACTACTCTCCCCTCCAGTTCTTAACCACGAGGAAAACGCTGCTAGGGAGTGAGTAATCTCCGCACCCAAAAGAGCAACTAGCCATGAAGTGTAGATCCAAATTAAAAAGACCGGAACGATTGCCAAGGTACCAAATAAGGTTTCGTAAGTAGGTACATTGGCAAGGTATAATGTGAAGATACGTTTTGCACCTTCAAATAAAAGGGCAGCTATGACAGCACCAATCAGGGCATGCAGAGAAGATACCGACCGATTCGGAACCACTACGTACAATAAAAAAAGTGCTAGACAAGTCGCAGAAAAAGGGGTAATCGTTAATAATCTACCTTGAATCCCAAAAGAAGCTGCAAGCGTTTCCGTGGCCTGTGTAAAGCCAGGTGCAGACAAGAGTTGGGAAGTAAATAAAAGACTAGCCCCAATCAGCATTGGCCCAAGTGTTAGAACAGCCCAATAAACCGTAAAATTGGCTAAAGCGCGACGTTTAATCCTCACTCGCCAAATTCTATTAAAACTAGCATCAATAGTCGACATCATGACTAAAGAAGTAGCTACCAAAGATAGAATACCCAATGCGGTTAAGTGGGAAGCGTTGTTAGCAAACTGTTGAAGATATTGTTGAACGGTAGCACCAAAGGCTGGGACAAAATTCGAAAAGATAAAATCTTGTACTTTGTTTTGTGCCGCTGCGAAGGCAGGAAAT
The DNA here is from genome assembly GCA_963575665.1 of Gammaproteobacteria bacterium. Lineage (GTDB taxonomy): Bacteria > Pseudomonadota > Gammaproteobacteria > CAIRSR01 > CAIRSR01 > CAUYTX01. The sequence goes on from CAUYTX010000035.1 coordinate 7,417, forward strand.
GCTCCGGCAACAGATACCGCTACAGCCATGAGTGGTACGAGAGAAAGGAGCGTGGTGTAGGAAAGCTCTGCGGCAACTTCTATATTACGATCTTCTAAAAATCGCTGCACTAAAAAATAGGGAAATTGACTAACTCTGCGAAGACGTGAAATCGGAAACACTCAGGGCCTCCAAATCACTCTTAGTGTACCTAACAGTTTTTATTCCTGCAAACTGCTATTGGGAATGTTTTTTTCACCAGTTTTCCACTTCGTAATTGCTGGTATTTTTTCCTCTCAGGAATGTTTTGAAAGCTGCGTAAGCTAATCGTCATAACGAGAATCGACTTCCGTTGAGTTTTGTATATTTATGATAGTTTTGCTATTCCATGTTTGAGTCGAATCATGAGTCACCCCATGAAGCTCTCGATTAGATCCGTACGTGCGATTTTCACCGCATACGGCTCCCGATGATATTGGCTTCTGACTGAGATTGTATTGCAA
>CAUYTX010000036.1:0-7849 GCA_963575665.1 Gammaproteobacteria bacterium
AAAACTTTCATAAAAATCAATGACTTGTATTTCCAACTGCGTAACTCCTAATATTTTCAATTATGTACCCCTCAGACTAAAGTTGCTAACCCCACTTAGTTACAGTAGTTACGTTACAATGTGGAAAATTTACACTCTTTGGCCAACGTAGCCCTCAGATCCTAGAGTAACCTAAGTTCTACATAAGAAATAATGTAAATTTTTGTATCCATTATACTTTTTTTGTTTATTAAAACACTCGCGTAAATAAATTGACTAAAACTCTCATAGTATAACCTGTTTTTTGCTAGATCATCTAAGCTAAATCCTCACTTTATAACGGGGTAGCTATACAAGTACTAGCATCCCAAAAAAAATAGGAGCCCTTTATGAACAGCTGTAATACTCTGACGTGTGCCTCCTGTAGTTGCAGTAGTAGCATCCCAAACAATACGTCCGAGTCCCCGAACCGTTGGGCAATTGTCGGTCCTGCCAACTCTGGCAAAAGCGTACTTTTCAATGGTCTGACAGGTGCTTACTCCATCGTAGCCAACTATCCTCAAACCACAGTGGAGGCAATGCGCCAACAGGTAACAATCAATAACAGACAAATCGAATTGATTGATACGCCCGGTCTTTCCAGTTTACGCGTGCAATCTCCGGACGAAGAAGTCACCCTAGATGTCCTAGTAAGGGAAAAAACAAGTGGGATTTTATTTTGTGCAGATGCAATGCACCTAAAACAGTCCTTAGTCTTATTAGTGCAAATTCTCGAATTAGGACAACGAGTAATTTTTTGCCTTAACAAGGAAGATGAAGCGGCTAGTCATGGCGTGGTGATTGACGGCGACCTATTGTCTAAACAGTTGGGTATTCCCGTAATCGAAATGGCCGTTGAACATGGCATCGGGTTTGATGCCCTTCGGAAAACGATGGCCGAATACCAGCAAGGTGAAAGAATACATAGGCTTACAGCAAATCCTGTTATTTATCCACCACACGTAGAAGAAGCCATCAAACAAGTACGTAGCTTGTTTTCCTTAGATCAGCGTCCATCCCGAGCTCAAGCTTTATTGTTTCTCCAAGGGTTAGAAAGGAAGGTAGTAGAAAGTTTTTCAGAAACCTTGGGTGCGGAGGTGCTCGCCCAAGCGAAGCGTATGGCACAGGATTTCCGGACACATACACAGGGTATGGATCTAGCTTTGTTCCAGGCCCGGGATGCATGGGCAAAACGTCAGGTCAGTGAAGTAATGAGACAGGCACATTGTGTAGTGCCTACTTTTTTCCAGAAATTAGCCAGAGCTTCGCGCCATCCTATATTTGGATGGCCTATTTTCTTCGTTATCCTTTGGCTAACCTTTCAGGGAGTTGGCTTAGGAGCTACAGACTTAGGTGGATGGTTAGATAGTTGGATTTTTTCACCTGCCATCCAAAAAATCGGCAACTTGGCTACCCAACCCTTGCTCCATGAATTTTTAGTAGGACAATTTGGCGTTTTAACGATGGGAGTAGCGAATGCCTTTATAACCGTCGTACCGATCCTTACCATCTTTTTTTTGATCGTAAATTTTCTTGAAGATGTAGGCTATCTACCAAACTTAAGCGTATTGGCTAACCGGTTTCTAACACCACTTGGGCTAACAGGTAAAGCTGTACTACCCATAGTATTGGGAACTGGTTGTAACACGACGGCTACTATGGCCTGTCGTATTTTAGAAACCAAAAAAGAACGGCTGCTTCTCTCCTTTTTAGTAGCACTGGGAGTACCCTGTTCAGTGCAAATGGGTGTCCTGATGGCCATTTTGGCCACGATGCCGTTTTCTGCTTTACTCATTGTCCTCGGAGCAGTGACAGGCACCACTATCATTTGTGGTTTACTTATGAATCGTATTCTTTCCTCGGGAGAACGAAGCGCAGATTTTATTTTAGAATTGCCTTCTTTCCACTGGCCACATGGTCGAAATATCCTGCGTAAGACTTACTACCGACTCAAGTGGTTTTTACTTGAAGCTATACCTATGTTTGTAGCAGCGGCTGTGGTTATGTTCACACTGCAACAGACCAATTTGCTGAACCTTATCAAGACCGCGATGCATCCCCTAGTTGCTAATGTGCTCTCCCTACCAGACAAAGCAACGGAGGTGCTCATCCTAGTGCTCGCACGACGGGAGGTAGGCGCGATTTACTTCAAAAATATGGTAGAAGCTTCTGAGTTAGACTACGTTCAAATCGTTACAGGATTGATCGTGATTACCTTATTTGTACCTTGTGTATCCAATACTATGATCATGATTAAGGAGTATGGCTTGCGCTGGGGGATAGCCACTAACCTAGCCATCATCGTTACCGCTTTCCTAGTGGGTGGCATAGTGAATTACTCACTGAGACTTTTCATCTAAAACGGAACCAACGATGAATCTCGAAACCGAACGATGGCACGACGAGTTATTAGAGATGCTTTGGCGCTTGCGAGAACGTCAAGAACTGACTCTCTCAGCTGTACGTCAGCATGATCCTGAACATTTGTACGAGGCATGGTTAGCCGAAGCACAAGACAACGGAATGCTTCGAATAGAACAAGAACGCATTGTTCTGACAGAAAAAGGGAACCAAAAAGCAAAAAAAATCGTGCGGCGCCATCGGTTGGCAGAGAGGTTGCTCGTAGACGTCATGGGAAAACAACCTCGAGATACCGAGAGTTCTGCCTGCGAGTTTGAACATATCTTGGCCACGGATTTAGTCGATGCCATTTGTACCTTGCTTGGCCATCCCATGACTTGCCCACATGGGCAACCTATTCCTGAAGGGGTTTGTTGTCAGGAAGGGCACAACGTAGTAAAAAGTAAGATACTTCCGCTTTCTAAATTGGAAATCGGTGACCAAGCACAACTGATCTCCCTGGACACCAAAGATCCACAGCGTATGCATCGCCTTTTGAATTTGGGCTTATTGCCGGGGGAAGAAGTGACTCTGCAACAGCGCCATCCTGCTTTGGTAGTACAGATTGGACTGCGGCAAATCGCTTTTGAAGAAGCGATAGGACATGATATTAAGGTCATGAAGAAAAACAACACTTCAAAATTTGGATAAATGCCATGATTTATGTTGGTTGATCTATCCATTCCCTAAAATCTGTGAGAATAGAAATGTTTGAAGGTGATGGCGCGCAGTGGGACATGTTCGTACAACAAGCTCGCGAGCTTTTGTTGTCCAGTCGAGGAGATTTACGACTCTTAGAACAGCAGGGAAATACCGTGGGTACCCCTGTGTTAGAACGTCTAATTCGTATTTTTCATAGCATCGACAGCCTCAGTAATTTTTTCAAATTACACCACATTAGCGCGTTACTCGAACGAATGGAGTCCATCTTAGGACTCTGGAAAGAGCAACCTTATCTAATCGAAGCGTCGTCTATGTCGGCAGTAACCGCAGCCTTCTGGTTACTAGATCGATCGTTCACGATGGATGTCTCACAAGACGATGAGCCTGCTTTTCAAGAACAAGCCAATGTTCTGCAAACTGTTTTAGATAACACTACTTGGAAAGGAGCCCAAAAATATCTGGGAACGACACCCCCTTTTGATCTACATGACTACCCAAAAGACGTAGCGGTCGCAGTGGCAGAAGGACGCCACATGTTCGCCCTTCATTTCCCATTGCCTAAAACCGAACAACAACGCCAGCTCAGTCAGCTCATGGAACAACTGATATCTGTTGGTGAGCTTGTGACTAGTGTGCCGGGAATAGGTGAGCACTTCGAGCTGCCAAATAGATCTAAATCATTTTCCGTATGGTTACTCTTTTCTACGCATCTCCGGCAAGACCTTTTAATGGATCTTACGAATTTATCGTCGGAGAATCTGATTCCACTGCCACTTCCAGAGATGATGAAAGTGGCGCAGGTCACAGCAGATGCAGTGAAACAACCGCGAGAAAAAAAGTTTACAGAACTAGTTTTACAAACACTCAAATCTCATTTAGAAAAACTAGCACCCGCTCCGCGGGCAGCACCACCGGCCCCAGAACCAGAAGCCTCCTTTGAAGAGAGGAAGGCCGAAATGGAGTTACTTGCCTTACATCTTGGCTCTAACCTCCAAGAAGAAGAAAGGTCTTACGCCTACTTGAAAAAACCCTTCCTTAGTTTTTCTCTAAGTTTAGGGATCGTGATACTTCTAGCATGGTCTTGGAACCGTTTTGGCGCATCTCATGACGAGGTAGAAACATTAACCCCTCCGCTTCCAGATCAGGCTCTGGTCTCTAAAACAGCGGAAAGTCTTCCGGAAGTAGCTACTATTGTCGTGCCAGAGAAAGTAACGAATCTAGTTCCTGCTGATGAACCAATACTGACCAGCACGGCACCAAATGGAGAAAACAGAGTTACACCTGTCCCCGTGGTTCCAGAAACAACAACTGCGACCCCGCCAGAAAAACCCTTGAACCACCTAGAAGACTCTCAACCTTTCACAGTGGCTTCTGTGAGTACTCCTGAGAAAATCGAAATACCTCAAACACCCATTGATCCTTCGCCTGTTGCATTGGCACACACTGAAACTCCTACTCCTCTAGCAGAAGAAGAAAAACCAAAACCGGAGGAGCAACCAAACTCTCCTGAAACTGCTCCTACCAACACACTAAAAGTAGAAGACAGCGCAACACAGGCCCCAATCCCCGTAGTTTCGGAAAACACAGTACCAGTAATGGCACCAAGCAAACCATCGGAGAGTTCTCCTGAAGTTGCTTTGACCAGCCCACCCCCAAAGGTAGAACAACCTCCAACCGTCAAAAATCCCCCTCCTGCCAATTTGGCACCAAACGAGCAAACCGGTTACCTGACTCCGATTTCCCGAGAAACGGCTACTGTTTACACTACGATCATCCCACCCGAGGATGTTTCAAAGGGCCGTCTGCGTTTTGCGCGTAACTGCAATGGCAGTGTTACCTTCTCTATTTCAACGTTATTGAATCAAACAATATCGGGAAAAGGGGGACGCCTCACGATCTCACAAGACACACTGCAAGGTATTAAACTGCTACTGCAAAATTCTAAGAATGTAAGAGGAAAAGCCCTTACATTTGATTTTGACTCCACAGGCCAAGTCACCATTTCTCCAATCGTGTGGGAAGCTTTTGTTGAGAACAACTCTGGTGTCATTAGGCTAAGTCACCTATTTGACCACAAAGGCAGTGTTTCAAAGATTCGGGACATTACGATGCTAACCACTAAGAACGTCTTGAAAAAAATGGGAGAACAACGCGAAGGAACTTGTCCAAAATAAGAAATCAATGTTTGTGCGTTAACTTCACTTTGAAACGCTAGGCAATCTCATCAAAAACGGAAAATATGTCGGCACAGAATTCTTTCAAAACAAGAACGGTGTGTGTAACCTCCGGAAAAGGCGGTGTTGGTAAAACGACGCTCTCTATTAACCTGAGCCTAGCGATGCTTGCCGCAGGTTATAAAGTTGTCATACTAGATGGCGATTTAGGACTGGCCAATATCAATATACAAATGGGGATTACCCCAGAATACAACATCCTAGATGTAATTAAAGGACAGAAAACACTAGCAGAAATTGTCTGTAAGACCAAATACGGTGTTGACTTTATTGCAGGGGGAACTGGAATTCCACAATTAGCGAATCTGGACAAAGTAAATCAGTCGGCTTTCATGAGCTCTATGGAAACCTTAATTGGATATGACATAATGATCATTGATACGGCCGCTGGAATTAGTGCCAATGTAATTCGCTTCGCACAAGCTGCAGACCAAATCGTAGTGGTTACCACACCTGAACCAACCGCTATGACGGATGCCTACGGGATCATCAAAACAATTACCCTCAACAAAGAGCACCCACCCATTCAAATCTTAGTAAATCGGGTCACCTCTGAAAAACAAGCTAAAGAAGTAGTGGAACGAATCAATAAAGTGACCGATCGTTTCTTAGGACTTAAATTTGACATCCTCGGTTATGTGCCCGTAGATCCCTTAGTAGAAAAAAGTATTTTCCTGCAACGCCCGCATTTAATTTGTCACCCAAAAACCAAAAGTGCTGCCCTAATCCATGCGGCGGCTAACCACCTTCTTGATCCAGACTACCAAGAAGAACCAGCAGCAGGTCTTGCTGGTTTTTTCCAAAAAGTGATCAAATTCAGTTCTGAGCGGTAACAATGAACGACGTATTGACTACTTACGCCACCTTTTTTGCTGGCATCGGTGGACATCTTATTCTTGCGTTCCTCGTCATCGGGGGATTTCTAGTCAGCATCATTATGTTTTATTGGCAAAGCCGACTTATTATTCAGCAATTAAAAGTTGCGTTAATTTTATTGGAAGAATGTGGCATTGGACATCCCAGTGCTCAAAAGGAGAAGAATGAATCTCATGTAATGGCTACCAAACGCCGGCACTTTTTTGCCAAAAACTGGGTACGTTTTAGTGCAGGCATAGAAGACTCAGAAATGGAAATATTTTTGGCACCGTGGTCTGAGTTTACCAAACATCTTACCTTACCACCTCCAAACACACTCCAAGCTATTCGAACTACAGCAGAACCGTCACTCTATTTTAATGAGCGTAGCCTTTACTTTGCTCATATTAACGCACGTCTGTATGACTCTATACCTGGTTTTCTAACTGGTGGCGGTATTTTTGGTACTTTTGTTGGCCTCGTCGCAGGTATCTACTTAGCCCAAAATGGAATGTCTGCAAGCCCTCAAGAAATGAGGGAAGCCATGAAATTTTTAATGGCTGGTGTATCTAGTGCCTTTATTGCCTCCGTTTTTGGAATTGGTCTTTCGATCGTATTTTCTGTTTTAGAGAAACGCCGGCAATACAAAATTTCTCGAATGATTCAGTGGTTTGGCGAAGAACTAGAATTTTGTTTAGAAATAGCGACTACAGAAAACAGTGCCTTCACGAAAATGCAGCTCTTACAAATTGAACAGCTTGTGGAGTTGCAAAAAATTAGCCAATCACTAAAAACACCACAAACCGGTGGGATCTCTAAATCAGAGTTAATGCCAGAATTGCTTGCACCGGCAATCGGCAAAATGTTAGAAACAGTAGTTCAATACCAAGAAAGCCAAGCCGCATTGCAACAACAATCCTTACAAGATTTTTTATCTTCGGCCATCAATACGCTCCGAGAAACAGCGGGTCAGAGATCAATTGATGTGGAATCTGTGGTTCACAGGATTCACGATCAATCATTACAAGAAAACCAATCTCGTGAACTTATAGGCACGGAAGCCCTGCGTGAAGTTATCAATCGATTGAGTCACGCGCTTGCTGATCTGACCGAAAGGTTAAATCTCATGCATGCGACTCAAATGGAACTGGCCACACAGTTACACGACTCCTCTCGAAAAACAGACCACAACGAACGACCTACGATTGATTTGATCAGTATGGCCGCGAGCATGCAGTCCGCCATTCAAGAAATAGGTTCCTTAATTCGGAACTCTTCTGTAGGTTTTGCGGAAAACATGAAATCTGCCCAAGGAGAAATGGTTACCCATCTAAATGATGCAACCAATGGCCTTAGTAGCAGGTTAGGTCAGGTTCTAACAGAGATTTCTCATTCTTCAGTCGCCCTAGTACATACGCAAAAAGAAACCCAGAAGTTCCTCAGTGGCATGGGCGAAAGGTTTGAGATGTTGGATCGAACACTAAGCAGCACGGGACAACTTTTTTCGAGTGCAACGGAAAAGCTTGAAACAACGGTGACTAACCTCCTCTCGAGCTCTTTAGAACAATTCTCCCGGAGCAACGTGGAAATGGCCACAGGTGTGAGCCGTGCCATCGGTGGCTTGGCCGAAAGGTTAAGCCTCATGCACGACACCCAAACGGCACTAGCCACTCAATTAC
>CAUYTX010000037.1:0-7714 GCA_963575665.1 Gammaproteobacteria bacterium
TTTTCATTATTTTCTGAACTCAGGCTACACTCAACTTAATCGAAAAACGCTCTAGAATCTCTCCTTTGTATTAAACGTGCTGGCGCGGATGCTATTTTTGCTTATTTTGCCAAGGAAGTGGCTAGAACCCTAATTCGCTAGGCCCCTGGAATCATCTTTTGCAATTCTTCCACTGTGAGCCATTGGTCATTGTTGTTGCTTCGGTATTCGAAACCTTCTGGCAAAAGAGCCCCGGCCGTAGGATGATTGCGGATAGTAAATTCTGGTTCAAGGACAAACAAATCTTCTAATGCTTTAGTGTGACGGGCTTCGTCTGCAGAAATGAGAGTCTCGTGGAGTTTCTCTCCAGGGCGAATGCCAGTGTATTCCAAAGTGCAATTTGGCGCGACTGCTTTTGCTAAATCTAAAATATTCATGCTTGGCAATCTTGGAATAAATACTTCTCCCCGCTGCATTCTAGCAATACAATGAATCACGAAAGAAACCCCCTGCTCTAGAGTAATCCAAAACCGTGTCATGCGTGGATCGGTAATAGTAATTTTGCCCTGTTGGCGTTGCTCTAAAAATAGAGGGATTACACTCCCACGGCTACCTACTACATTGCCGTAGCGGACGCAAGAAAAAGAAGTAGCACGTCCACCTGAATAATGATTACCGTGCACAAAAAGCTTTTCCATGCACAATTTAGTAGCACCATAAAGATTTGCTGGACTTACTGCTTTGTCCGTGGAAAGTGCTAATACTTTGGGAACCCGACAATCAATGGCTGCATCTATAATGTTCTGAGCACCCAAAATGTTAGTTTTGACTGCTTCGAACGGGTTATATTCACAAGCAGGCACTTGTTTTAGGGCCGCAGCATGAATCACCACGTCAACCCCTGCTTGAAAAGCACGATAAAGACGATCTCGATCTCGAACATCCCCTAAAAAAAAGTGAAGCCGCGGATCTAAAATCTTCATGCGGAGATCGTGTTGTTTCAACTCATCTCGAGAAAAAACAATAATTCGGCGTGGATTGTGTTTTTCCAAAACTACAGAAATGAATTTCTGGCCAAAAGAACCTGTCCCACCCGTGATTAAGATAGTCTTGTTTTCGAGAATCATGCCCGCCTCATGGTTTTCATGATCCAAAAGAGAATAAAACGCATTGTTAAAACAATTGAAAAACTCATTAAATACCCTGCTATTACGTCAGCAGGAAAGTGCATCCCGAGGCTAACTCTGGAAATGCCAACCCAAAGTGCAAAAATAACTAAAAAGATTCGAGACCAACCTTTAATGACAATCCAAAAGGATGCAGAAACCAACATGGCAAAGGTAGCGTGCCCACTTGGTAGACTGTGGTGAAATTCAGAGGTACCTAATAAATGGAGATTGCCATGTAAAACCCCAGCGGGTCGAGGGAAATCTAAAAACGGTTTTAGCCATCCGATGATCTCCCCTTGCAAATAGTAAGACAAGATAAATACTGAGAGTGCTAAAAGCCAGCGTCTTGCGGCGACTTCACCGGGCATACGACCTTTACGCATTCTCCTCGGCACTGCAATCACTGCTGCAAGCACCATCACACTTAGATAGGAAATGAAATGGGTATGGTCTCCGAGTTCAGAGCCAAACTGCACGCATTCATCCCACCACTCTTCGCGGAATCCGTTGATCCAATAGAAGAGAGTAGTATTGAATCCGCCCCAATCGTACAACACCCATTTCACGGATGGCATACTACACCCACCACCAAGCCATAGCCCATAAAACCACACCAGCTAAAGCTGCAACACCGCCTAGCACAAATAACCACCGCTTGCGTGTTAGTACCGTGATAGAAGCCAAAGAAATAGCGATTTGAATAAACGTCATGGACTGTGCTAAAGAGTGATGCGGGTGCATGTGATGATCACTCTCGTGGTTGGCTTCCTCTGATTTTTGATCAAATTCTTCCGCTTTTGCCTTGATTTCTTCCTTCTCTCGGGCGTAGCGCTCAATTTGTTGTTTGTAGTACTCCTGTTTTTCCGGAGGAGCCACCATGGCTGCCATTTCCATTAGCTGTCCTTTGGTACTCTTTGCTTGATAGTAACTCCATTGGTCAGAAGCATGTGATTTCTGGAGGACAGCTTCATTCTTGTACAACATGGCTAAGTTCTGAGTATCTCCCCCTTGATAGCTGATAACCGCTCCCAAGGTAGATAAGATTGCCGTAAAAATTGCAATCTGTTGGGCCAATCCAGGCCCACTTTGGGCTTGGTGTTCAACTTCATGGTCATGTGCACCGTGAACGTGGAATCCATGTTCAGACATTGGAAAGACCTCTTTTAAGTAAGAAATAGGAAATCAGAAAAGCACTAGAATTTTACCAAAAAAGTTTGAGTCGAATCGTGAGTCGCCCCACGAAGTTCTTGATTAGATCCGTGCGTGCGACTTTCACCGCACACGGCTCCCGATGATATTGGCTTCTGACTAAGATCGTTCATTGTATCATTCTATCCATGCAACGAGCCTATCGTTTTAGATTCTACCCAACGACTACTCAGTCTCAATTACTGAGTGGATACTTTGGGTCTGCTCGGTGGGTTTGGAATGCTTGTCTTAGTTGGCGCACTTACCTTTACAAAGACCACAAAGAATCCGCGAATGGAATCGATTTTTCTAGGGAACTCACGTTTCTAAAAACTTTGGAAAGTTATTCTTGGCTCAAGAAAACACCCTCCGCTGTTTATACCCAAATTCTTCGAGATCAAGATACCGCTTTTTCTAATTTCTTCGCTAAAAGGGCAGGGTATCCAAGGTTCAAAAGGAAACACTCTGCACAATCGATCCGTTTCCAATTAGACCAGAGAATCGTACTTAATTACTTTCGTGCGGGTCAGTTCTTAAAACTCACAAAATTAGGATCTCTGAATATTAGGTGCTCTAGGATTCCTACTGGCATTCCGAAAATGGTCATGGTGAGTAGGGACAGTGAGGGTCGATACTTTGTTTCGTTTTCTTGTGAGGAAGAAATACAAAAACTCCCATCCAATGAGGTTGCCATTGGTATTGACTTGGGCGTCACAGATATTTTGCTTACCTCCGATGGCTGGAAATCTGGAAATCCTAGACACTTGTCTAAAAAACTCTGGGCACTCAAAAAATATCAGCGGCGAATGGCAAGATGTCAGAAACCACAAAAGGGTAAAAAGGTTAGCGGGCGATATAGCAGTCTTACGATACGAGTAGCCAGATGCCACGCAAAAGTAGCGAATGCTCGCAAAGATTGGCTCCAAAAGCAGACCGCCGAGATTATTCGTCGCGCGGGCGTCGTTGCTATTGAAAATCTAAATGTGTCTGGAATGCTCAGAAATAGAAAGTTGTCCCGTGCCATTAGTGATGTAGGCATGGGAGAAATCCGCAGAGAATTGGAATACAAGGCCCAGTGGTATGGCAGAGATTTAATCACCATTGGGCGTTTTGAACCCACAAGTAAAGTCTGTTCGGATTGCGGATTCCGAATTGAAAAAATGGGGTTGTCCGTTCGGAAATGGGAATCTCCGAATTGTGGCACCTTGCACGACCGGGACTCCAACGCAGCCCGGAATATATTGGCGTTGGCTACGGGCGGTAGGCCTGAAAGTAATGCGCGGGTGTGCGGGCGACAAAATCTAAGCGTCGGCGGTGAAGTCACTTCCGAAATGCTGGCGTCTGCCAACCGTGAACCGATTTTACGTGCGTAGAGAGAGAATCAGGGATGATTCTCGACTACGCACTCGGATCGGACTCCAATGCCTTAATGCTCTATCGTGAAGTCCTGACTCGTCCTAGGAGCGCGGTTGTAATCAGCATTTCCATTTTGAGAAGCACTCAAGGTGCAAGTGCCTACTGTAAAAGCCTCCACTGTCGCGCCGCGTGCACCAGAAGTGTCGCACACCGCTGGGGTGAGTGAGTAAAAAGTCACCGGTAATCCTGAATCAGCAGTCGCACTCGCAGTCACAATGTCTCCAATGTGCATAGTAGGAGGAGTCAGCGTGATCGGGCCAATGACTTGGTTCCCTTTGCCCACTGAGATGTTTTTAATCACCGGAGGAGCAGGGTTATAATCTTGATTGCCTGCCTGTGTTGCCTGGACTTGGCATCGTTTGGCATGAAGTCCCTTTACCTTATTTCCAGCCGTTATTTGGCAAACATATGGCGTCTTGGAAATAAACTTAACTTGTAGACCTGAAGTCGTCGTGGCAGTTAGGGTAGCGAACTCATCCACCCTCAAAGTTTTAGGGGTCATGGTAATAGTGTCGATTGTCTGGGGATATCTAAAACTAGCCGTCACAGTCTTTACATCGTCCATTTTGACTACGCAAATACCCTTGCCAGAGCAGGCACCACCCCATCCGCCAAATGCGCCAGTTAAAGCAGTTGCTACTAGTTTGACTTGAGTACCACCACTAAACACTGCAGTAGCCGCTGAGCATCCTTTTCCGCAACTGATTCCTGCGGGTGTGGAGACTATCTTTCCAGTGCCAACTCCAGATTTAACAACTACTAGGGGATACATTACCGAATTAAAAGTGGCAGTTGCGGTCTTTGCAGAGTCCATCTGGCACACTCCATTGGGGCAATCTCCTCCCCAACCACCAAAGGTAGAACCATTGGAAGGTGCAGCTGAAAGAACTACCGTTGTTCCACTACTGTAGTTTGCAACGGAACTCGCAGTACAACTCTGGTCGCAAGAAATCCCAGCAGGATTGCTCGAAACGCTTCCTTTTCCGGTGCCTGCTTTATTGACTGTGAGAAGGTACGTGATCGGAGCTACGATAAACTCCGCAGTCACCGTTTGGTCTTGGTTCAAAGTCACTTCGCAAGTGCCAGCACCAGAGCAAGAACCACCACTCCAACCATTAAATTTCGATCCGGCATCCGTGGTTACACTTAGGGTTACTTTTGTGCCCGTGTTAAAGGTTGCGGAGCACGTTCCGCCACAATCAATGCCTGCGGGACTACTTTTGACGCTTCCCGATCCCGCGCCAGTTTTAGAAACGGTTAATTTTGGATTTGGGGAACAAGACCCTACTAAAGCATCAAAACAGCCACCTGCGCGCACGAATCGAACGGCGTAACCGTTGTTTCGGGTATCAGCTGAGGAATGTCCAGCACCGAAATTGAAATGCCAAACATATTGAGGATCATACGTGTACGTGGTTGATGTCCAATATTCCCCTGCGCTGGTGCCCGGGAACACGCTGTCGTTAATGGCAGGCGAGTGACAACCCCTTTCCACCAAAGATTGAAGCTCTTTTACATTGGGAAGCCGCCAATCTTGGTAGCCACCAACTCCGTAGTTGATCGCAGCGGTTAGGGCGTCTCCCCAAGCCATGAGAAGAGCCGAACCATCGCAGTTACCGTAGTTGTAGTTTTGACCTACTGAACACTTTGCCCACATGAGGCCCGTTTTTTTGTGGGTCATGGTGCCATCTTGGTTGTCAACAAAATCACTGCTTGGCGTAGTGAGCACGTTTCCTGATGGGCAGGAATTAGCAAAAGCCAAGGGCGCACTCAACAGGATAAAAATAAACCATGCAATACGTTTCATCTTTATTTCTCCTAAAGTTTTTTGTTTACAAAAATATTATAGCTGAATTAGCAAAACGGTTACATCCTGCCCTTAGCAGGGGGAAAATTTCTGAGTCTCGGTCTATTAAACTCCCCTCCTTGATAAGGAGGGGTGCCTCGAAGAGGCGGGGTGGTCATTTTAGGATCATCCTCAGAAACGAGAAGCATTGGGGATTTACCGTGAATTTGAAGTCAAAAACCCTTAAGTCAAAAGAGACCACCCCGCTCCTACGGAGCACCCCTCCTTATCAAGGAGGGGAGTTTAATAAACCGTGATTCAAACAATTTCTTTTTTTAACTAAGTAGGCGAAGTGGTCGTTTTTGAGAAAGAGACCACTCCGCTCCTACGGAGAATTGTAAAGAATTTTAGCTTTAAACTCCCCTCCTTAGTTAAGGAGGGGTGCCCAAAGGGCGGGGTGGTTGAGATTATCCTCAGAAACGAGAAGCATTGGGGGGTTTACCGTGAATTTGAAGTCAAAAACCCTTAAATCAAAACAAACCACCCCACTCCTACGGAGTACCCCTCCTTATCAAGGAGGGGAGTTTAATGAGCCGGGATTCAAACAATTTCTTTAGAGGATGGGGTGGTCAGCCATCCAAAATGTTTTTTTATTTCTACTAGCACCGCTTCCGTTTGTTGGAATACCCATTTGTTTTCGAATCGCAGCACCTTAATTTTGTAGCAACTCAAAAATATATCACGCTCTCGATCGTATTCCCGTGCGCTTTTATCATCGTGAACTGCACCATCTAATTCAACTGCTAAGTGCTCTGAAGGGCAATAGAAATCTAATATGTAATAACTGACACTGTGTTGCCGTCTGAATTTTCGGCCATCTAGCTGCGATTGTTTGAGGTATATCCACAATTTAGATTCTGCTAGAGTAAGATGATTACGTAATTCTCGGCGAAAGGTGTGTAAAACAGGGATGTTGTGAATAAGCAAAATAAACCCCTCCCACCTTTTTTTTGAGTCTTGGTTTATAAAACTCCCCTCCTTAGTTAAGGAGGGGTGCCCGTAAGGGCGGGGTGGTCGTTTTTGAAATCATCTTCGAGGCACCTCTCCTTAAATAAAACAGGGGAGTTCAAAAAAAATATCTTTTAATTGTGCCTATATTCCATTGTCTGAATTGAACTAGGAAATTTTACCGCTAAAAAAATGAAAAAAGTGAAAGGAAACGTCACTGGCTCGAAGAAACGACTCGGACCGTGATGCCGTCGTAGCCCTTATTGCCGTAGTAGACGCCCCCATCTGTGAAATAGACGACCCAAGCGAACCCGGCATCGGGCGCATAGTTGCTTGCTGTCCAAGACCATGAAGAGTTTGAGAAAGCGGAGGGTTCAAAAAAGGAGGGTTCAATAGAAGGAACCATTTTTCCAAAATGAACAATGCCTTGTAATTCACTTACGGAGGGCACTCGCCATTTATTGGACCCGCAAAGGCTTTTGGTATTAACAGCAGCGACGTAGGCTGAGGTGTTGCATTGGCTGAGGGTGTAACCACAATTAAAATCATGGCCTGGGTAGCCCGGGTTGCCACCATTGCTATTAGAATCAGTGCTGTACCAACTGTAATACCAGCCCTGGTCTCGAAGGCCACCATCAGTGGTTTTGACTTCCCAGACTAGGCCAGTGGTGTTGTCTTTGGTGCAGGCCCAGTCTTTGGCTGCGGTGCCGTGGGTGGCGGTGTCTGGCAGTGCTGAGCCATCATTAGCAATTTTTGTGTAGTCAAAACCAACGTCTCCTGCACCTTTTTTAGTGAGTTTGGCCGCCCCAGCTAGAGCATCTCGTCCAAAACGACCATCTTGGCGAGGGTAAGAACTGCTGTCTCCGGTGCTAGTTTCAGAGCAACCGACCATGGAGGAACCATCAAAACAAGTGGTTTGGCCAGTGTCGTTTAGGGTAGGGGCAGCCGCGGCTGGCAAAACAGCGAAGATGAGGAGAGAAGCTAGCGGATGATGACGCATGGAAAGACTCCTAGGGTAAAGGAAAAACAACTTCTATGATAGAATAGAATAAGAGATAAAGTCAAATCCTAAAGCAACCACCCCGCTCCTGCGGAGCATTGTAAAGAATTTTAGTTTTTAACTCCCCTCCTTAGTTAAGGAGGGGTGCCTCGAAGAGGCGGGGTGGTT
>CAUYTX010000038.1:0-7700 GCA_963575665.1 Gammaproteobacteria bacterium
TAGAGAGAGAATCAAGGATGATTCTCGACTGCGCACTCGGATCGGACTCCAATGGTGTAGCATAGACGAGTGTCAGAATCTTTGCATCTCCAGGCCCACATTCCAGACTCATTGGTTGGTCAAAGACTAGACCAGGCAATGGTTGCTTTGTTTCCAGAATACTCTAGGAATCGTCTCCAAACGTGGATTCGGGACGGTTCTGTTCGAGTCGATGGAAACATCCTTCGGCCTCGAGATCGTGTATACGGGGGAGAATTTGTAGAGCTTTTGTCAGAGTCACAAGACGAAACCCCCTGGACCCCTGAAGAAGTACCACTTGAGGTCGTTTATTCAGACTCCCATTTGCTCGTGGTAGATAAACCTGCGGGGTGGGTAGTGCATCCTGGCGCAGGAAATGCAAATGGAACACTCGTAAATGCCTTACTGCACCATGTGCCAGAACTCAGCCTATTGCCACGAGCAGGGTTAATTCACCGACTAGATAAGGATACCACTGGTCTTTTAGTGGTGGCGCGGACCTTAGAAGTCTACTACGCCCTAACGAAACAACTTCAGAAGCGTACGATACTTCGCGAGTACGAGGCACTAGTGAATGGGGTAGTGTTGGCAGGTGGCAAAGTAGAAGCTCCGCTCGGAAGACATCCAATAGATCGCACCAAAATCGCTGTAGTACCTGGGGGTCGTCCCGCAGTTACTCATTATTGGGTAATACGAAGATTTTCTGCACACACTCACCTACGTTTGCGCCTAGAGACTGGGCGAACCCACCAAATCCGAGTGCACATGGCACATTTGCACTACCCAGTAGTAGGAGATCCCGTATATGGTGGTCGTGTTCGCGTGCCAGCGGGGGCTTCTGAAACCTTGATCACTGCTTTACAAAGCTTTCAGCGGCAGGCTTTACACGCAGCACGCCTCGGATTTACCCACCCAGTCACGGAGGAAGAAATGGAGTGGCAAAGTCCACTACCAGCCGATTTCCAGAACCTTTTGAAACTTGTGCTATCTTGACCGGAAACTATTCGGCGAATTTTTCTTGTGAACTCTAATTTCCTAAAACTATTAGTTGCCCAATTCCTCAGTGCCTTTGCGGACAATGCAATCCTGTTTACTGCAGTGGCCATGGCTATGCAGGCAGGTGTTCACCCTTCCTATCTTTCAGCACTGCAAGGCATGTTTTTAGTGGCGTTTGTTATCTTGGCACCTTGGGTAGGTGCTTTTTCGGATAGTCGTCCCAAATCTATTGCTCTTTCGATTGCCAATTTTGTAAAAGCTACCGGTACTGGGCTTTTATGGGTGGGGATTGATCCATTGGTCTCTTACGCTGTGGTAGGTGTGGGTGCTGCAATGTACAACCCATCTAAGTACGGCATTTTGCCAGAGCTGGTAGGTCACGATGATCTCGTTCAGGCAAACGGTTGGATTGAGGGAGTTACCCTTACTGCGATTTTATCTGGGAGTTTAACAGGCGGATGGGTCGCAGATCGTTCTATTCCAATGGCTGTTGTTTTATTTGGTAGCCTCTTTTTGCTCGCAGGAATCTCCGCACGTTTTATTACACCGATTCCCCCTAAAACTAAAGAAGATTCACCACCTCACTTTATAAAAATCGTAAAAGAATTGCTAAAAAAACCTCGTGCAAGAATCTGTATACTAGGAATCGCTTTATTTTGGGCAACCATTATGGCATTGCGAGTCATGTTGGTAGCGTGGGCACCTGCTGTTCTCAACGTTCATGAAAGTGTAAAAATTGCGGAATTAACTTCTTTTAGTGCCATCGGAGTAGCCATAGGGGCTATTCTAGCTTTTAGGGTAATCTCTTTAGATCGTTTACCACGTGTGCGGTTTGCAGCTTTTAGCCTTGGCAGTATGCTTTTTTTGTTCGGAACGGTGGGTGACGTCGGAACAGCGCGCGGGATTTTATTTCTCGTTGGGTTATCCGGAGGATTATTTGCGGTGCCAATCAATGCCGCCATTCAAGAAATCGGACACCAGTCCGTGGGCAGTGGCAATACCATTGCAATTCAGCAGTTTTTTGAAAGTTTGGGCATGATGGCATCGACTGCGGTCTACGCATTGGCAGTAGCTCATTCTGTGGATCCGGTGCTTGCTTTTTATGTCCTCGGAGGTTTAGTGTTGGTGGCAACTCTGTTTGTGAGCATGAGACTCCCCGGTTAATTCCCATGCAAGATCCCTACGACGCCTCCGCCATCGAAGTTTTGACCGGTCTTGAGCCAGTCCGGCGGCGACCAGGTATGTACACTCAAACCGATCACCCAAATCACCTCGCTCAAGAAGTAATCGACAATGCCGTGGACGAAGTTCTAGCGGATTTTGCCACGCGAGTAGAAGTCATTTTACATGCGGATGGTTCCCTTTCCGTTTCAGATGATGGTCGTGGTATGCCCGTGGATGTTCATCCAGGAGAACAAGTCTCTGGAGTAGAAGTCATCCTCACGCGTCTGCATGCCGGTGGGAAATTTTCTGGCAAAACCTATCAATTTTCCGGAGGATTACACGGGGTTGGGGTATCCGTGGTCAATGCTTTATCTCTTCGGCTAGAAGTTTGGGTACGTCGAAAAGGACGCGAGTATCACATGGCTTTTGCCAATGGGAACAAGACATCCGATCTGTCCATCGTGGGAAAAGTGGCTTCTGGTGTGACTGGAACCCGTGTGCGTTTTTGGCCCGATCCAGCCTTTTTTGATTCTCCTGATTTCTCTAGTACTTGGCTACGGCATTTATTGCGAGCAAAAGCGGTGTTGTGCCACGGTCTGTTGGCCTCCTTTCAAGAGGAAGCAACCGCAACGCAAGAAGAATGGCACTATGACCGCGGATTAGCTGCTTATCTGCAAGAAGAGTTGGGTAACCAAGAAACGTTGCCGGAGTCTCCTTTTACAAGTAGTTTCCATGGTAGTGAACAAGAGGTCGATTGGGCGATCGTTTGGCAAACCGAAAGCGGGGGTGCTTCACTTTCGGAAAGTTACGTGAATTTGATTCCCACACACCAAGGTGGCACCCACGTCAATGGTCTCCGCACTGGATTACTAGAAGGACTGCGCGAATTTTGCGAATTTCGCAGCCTTCTCCCACGCGGGGTAAAAATTGCGCCAGAGGATATGTGGAGCCGAGTGGCTTACGTTTTATCGGTCAAACTCCGCGAACCCCAGTTTACTGGTCAGACAAAAGAACGCCTTTCTTCGAGAGAGTGCGCTGCTTTTGTCTCGGGTGTTGCCAAGGATGCGTTTAGTTTGTGGCTACACCAGCATACAGAACAAGGTGAAAAGATAGCCGAACTGGTCATTTCTGCTGCTCAAACGCGCTTAAAAGCCACGCGAGTGGTCGCACGTAAACGAATCACCTCTGGCCCAGCACTGCCTGGCAAACTTGCCGATTGCGTTTCTCAGGATCCAGCTCGCACGGAATTGTTCCTCGTAGAAGGAGACTCCGCAGGAGGCTCTGCAAAACAAGCACGCAATCGAGAAACTCAAGCGATTTTGCCTCTACGAGGGAAAATTTTGAATACTTGGGAAGTAAGTTCTACTGAGGTGCTTGCTTCCCAAGAGATCCATGATATTGCCGTTGCTATCGGAGTAGATCCCGGAACTGAGTCTCTATTGGGACTGCGTTATGGGAAGATTTGCCTCTTGGCAGATGCCGATTCAGATGGGGCCCATATTGCCACGCTGCTGTGTGCTTTGTTCCTTCAGCATTTTCGACCGTTGGTTCGTGCAGGACACTTGTATGCAGCTATGCCACCTCTTTACCGAATCGACGTTGGACACGAAGTCTATTACGCGTTAGACGAACAAGAAAAACAGGGTGTTTTGGAGCGCATCGCTGCGGAGCGTAAGAGGGGAAAAGTCAACGTACAACGTTTTAAGGGGTTGGGTGAAATGAACCCAATGCAGTTGCGCGAAACCACGTTGGATATTGACACGAGGCGGTTAGTCCAGCTCACCTTAGGAGACGAGGACGCTACGACCAGCTTATTAGATAAATTGCTTTCTAGGAGCCGTGCTGCAGATCGACGAACTTGGCTAGAAAGCAGTGGAAATTTAGCAAAGGTGTGAGAGTACCATTGGAGTCCGATCCGAGTGCGCAGTCGATCGTCATCTATGACGCTCTCTCTACGCACGTAAAATCGGTTCACGGTTTGGACGCCAGCATTTCGGGAGTGACTTCACTACCGACGCTTAGTGGTTGTCGCCCGTACACACGCGCATTACTTCCGGGCCTACCGCCCGTAGCCAGTGTTTAAGGTACACTAGAAACCTATGACCATTGTAGTTGATTTCCTAAGAATTGCAAACCGCTTTTTCAGATCGGACGGTTCTGAAGTCTGCCGCCCAACGCCCGGCCTCGCTATCAGAATCGGTAGATCTGCTAGATCCGATTCTTCTGTGACCGATGAGACCGATCACCCGCTCCTTCATGGCTTAAATCAGCGGGTCACTCGACTTCCCTGTCGAGCTCCGATGACAAACGCTAAACACCCGAATTTTATTTAGAAACGAGGCACATTGAATGTCAGTAGTCAATAAGCAACAGGTAGAGGAAGCACTGAGAGAGTATGTTGAGCCACACCTTGGAAAAGATTTGGTATCTGCCAAAACGATCCAAAGTATTGTCATAGAAGGTGGCACGGTTAAGATTTCTGTGGTGTTGGGTTTTCCAGCTCGCAGAATGCACAGCGTCATGCAAGAACAGATTTCGGCAACGGTTGGGAAGATACCCGGGGTGGAATCAGTAGAAGTCGACATTTCGACGAAGATTATTGCCCATCAAGTACAAAAGGGTGTTAATACGATCAAAGGGGTGAAAAACATCATTGCTGTGGCTTCTGGAAAGGGAGGTGTTGGGAAGTCTACTACTGCGGTTAATCTTGCTCTTGCCTTGTCTTCAGAGGGTGCCAACGTAGGTATCTTAGATGCGGATATCTATGGTCCAAGCCAACCTACCATGTTAGGCACAAAGGCACGGCCAGAATCTCAAGACGGTAGGACACTTGATCCGGTCATGAGTTACCACCTGCAATCCATGTCCATTGGTTACTTAATAGATGAAGAAACACCAATGATTTGGCGTGGCCCAATGGTCACCCAAGCACTGGAGCAACTTCTTAAAGACACGAACTGGCGAGATTTAGATTATCTGATTGTGGACCTTCCGCCTGGCACGGGTGACACGCAGCTGACGTTGGCGCAAAAAGTTCCTGTTTCTGGTGCCATCATCGTTACGACTCCGCAAGATATTGCCTTATTAGACGCCAGAAAGGGTCTCAAGATGTTTGAAAAGGTAGAAGTACCTGTGTTAGGTGTTGTGGAAAACATGAGTATTCACATTTGCAGCCAATGCGGCCACGAAGAACCCATCTTTGGTGAAGGGGGAGGCAAGCGCATGGCAGAACAACACGGTGTGGATTTCATGGGCTCATTGCCTTTAGACATCCATATTCGTGAAGATGCAGACAGCGGTCGACCTACTGTGATCGCCAAACCTGATAGCAGAATTGCTGAGATTTATCGAGAAATTGCCCGCCGCGCAACCGCTAGGCTTTCGCTGCAGGCAAAGAACTACGCAGCCAAGTTCCCAAACATCGTCATTCAGAACACCTGATTACCGAGCGGGAAGACACGCTTTAACTCGTGCGCTTACCGCTCCCATCTCTGCTCTTCCTTGCACTTGATCGCGCAGGACGGTCATGACTTTGCCCATATCCTTAATAGAGCTAGCACCGATCTGCTGAATCGCGGCATCGACCAAAGTATTTAACTCGGATTCACTCAGAGCAACAGGCAAATATCCCTGAATCACGCCAACCTCATAGACCTCCTGTTCCAGTAGATCCTCTCGAGCCGCTTGTTGATATTGTGCAATAGATTCACGACGTTGTTTGAGCATCTTTTCTAGGATGCCAAACAATGCCACATCGTCTACTACAATTCGCTCGTCTACCTCGCGCTGCTTAACGGCTGCCATGACCAATCGTAGGGTACCTACCCGCCGTTTGTCTTGGGCACGCATTGCAATCTTGAGATCTTCTTGGATTCTTGTTTTGATGGGGGTATCTGTCATGGGTGCTACCTAGCCACAGGAGACTGCTAATCAATACAACCGCTGACGATGGTTGATATCTCGCATGGTCTTTTTGATCTGACGTTTAACCGCCGCGGCAGCCTTGCGCTTCCGAATCGAAGTCGGCTTCTCGTAAAACTCTCGACGTCGCAACTCAGATAACACACCTGCCTTCTCGCAGGATCGTTTGAATCGACGCAGGGCAACCTCAAAAGGCTCATTATCTTTTACATTAACGGAGGGCATGCAATTCCTCAAGATCAAAAGGGCCGCGGATTGTGGTGACTTTTCAGTACGTTCCACTAAACTTGCCATTCTACACTAAAGATTTGGCCATTGCCAATGGCGATTGGAGAAAAAGTGCGTAATTCACATTGTGTGATTGGGATTGAGACTTCTTGCGACGAAACTGCCGTGGCCATTTACCATGGAGAAGGTGGTCTCTTAGCTCATGCCTTGCACAGTCAAGTAGCACTGCATGCGGTCTACGGTGGTGTCGTTCCAGAGATTGCTTCTCGTGACCACATACGGCATGTGTTGCCTTTGGTGCGACAAGTAATGCATGAATCCAATGTAGTTCCCAAGGATTTGAGTTGTGTTGCCTACACTGCGGGTCCGGGTTTGCTCGGAGCACTTTTAGTGGGAGCTGCTTTTGGAAGAAGTTTTGCTTTTGGATTAGGGATTCCAGCCATTGGAGTACATCACATGGAAGGACATCTCGTGGCTGCCTTGCTAGAACCCAATGCACCCAATTTCCCATTTTTGGCACTCTTAGTATCCGGAGGACACACCCTTTTGGTGCATGCCAAAGCAATGGGGCAGTATCAAATTTTAGGAGAATCTTTGGATGATGCGGTAGGAGAGGCTTTTGACAAAACAGCCAAGCTGTTGGGTCTAAAATATCCAGGTGGCCCTGAAATCTCGAAGCTCGCAGAACAAGGGGATCCCAATCGATTCCACTTTCCTCGGCCAATGCTAGACCGACCCACTTTAGATTTTAGCTTTAGTGGTCTTAAGACGCATGCAATTACTGTTTTTCGTACAGTCGAAAACGATCTGACGGCTCGAGCCGACATTGCTCGGGCGTTTCAAGATGCAGTAGTAGATGTGCTTGCATCCAAATGTAGAAAAGCTATTCGTGAGACTGGCCTAAAACACCTGGTGGTAGCGGGTGGCGTGGGTGCTAACCAAGCATTGCGCGCCCGGCTTCATGAGATTACCCTCCAAGAGGGTGGTACCGTGCATTTTCCACGACCTACCTTTTGCGTGGATAACGGTGCAATGATCGCCTACGCTGGTTGGCTGCGTTTCTGCGCTGGGGAGCGTGCGCCACTTACTATCCGGGCTACCCCACGGTGGCCTATTGAATTACTCAACCTGAGTTCGACGTAAGGCTCGTGATTTTAATTAACTAGGAGTTACGCAGTTGGATTCACAAGTTACTGATTTAGTTGGATTTATTGTTTTTGACGAAAAACAAAATTTTATAAAAATCAAAGACTTATATTTTCAACTGCGTAACTCCTAGGGCCAATAAATGGGAAGACCTTTCTTGCTTACGTCGAACAGCGTTGGTTCCAACCTTATCAAAAGGAGATGTTGTGTGTGTTGATAACCTAAGT
>CAUYTX010000039.1:0-7626 GCA_963575665.1 Gammaproteobacteria bacterium
CTATGTGGGTAAGCATAATACTTGAGTTTTTTAGTAAGATCAAAAGAAAACATAATTGATACAATAACTTACATTATTTCTTACGTCGAACTCAGGTTAAGCTATGTTTTTTAGTGTACGTCTTGCGTGAGCAGAGCGTCATGAATGACGGTCTACTGCACACTCGGGTCGGACTTCGAATCTGTCCTTAAAACCGCTCCCGATAAACATTAATCTTTGCTTGCGTTTTTAACTGAGCGAGTAAATCAGAAAAACTTTGTTGACCCAAAGCCCGCGCTAAAGATCGCCGAGCTTCAATACGGTCATTGGTAGAGACCGTATCAAGATCACTTTCTTGCACTCCATTCACCTGGACGATACCAAACTCTCCACTGTCTAAAACAACGCCTGCGTAAACAGGTTTACCCTCAACAGGTCTGGCAAGACGAAATGCCTCAGAAACTAATGTTTGGGGAATACCACTTCCCCCTTGGCGTTCGAACCAACCTGGTTTTTTCCAAGAAATTTTAGAAACTTCTAGTACTGCGGTGGGTTCTTTTCCGGCACGAAGTTCTTGAAGGAGGTCTTCACCCAGTTTCTTCGTTTGCGCCTCAGCATGTTCCTTTTGGGCTGCGGAGGTAACTTGTTCGTGAACTTCTCCTAAAGTCTGTGGTCGAGATACTTGATGGTCTGTGACGCGAAGAACCACAATTCGATTGCCAGGCAAGTCTACAGCTTCGCTATTGTTCCCACGGGAAAGCACATCTTCGCTAAACGTAGCAGATACAACCTTTTTTTCGCCCGTAATGCCCAATCCGCCAGTGCGTGAAAAAGGACCTGCGGTTTGCACAGTGATTCCCAATGCCTGTGCAGCAGCCTCTAAACTTTCTGGGTGCTCATAAGTTAGATTCGTCAAAGTTTCAGCACGCTCGAAGAAGAGTTTTTCGGCTTGGCCACGGCGGTATTCTTGGGTCAGTGTCGCACGTGCTTCTTCAAAAGTCTTCTCATGGGCAGGTTCAATGCCAGTTACCTGAATCAAGTGAAACCCAAAGGCCGTCTGAATAGGCTCACTGATTTCTCCTGCTTTCAGAGAAAAGACGGATTCTTCAAAAGGTTTGACCATGGCACCTCGCCCAAAAAATCCAAGATCACCACCTTGGGTGGCAGAACCAGGATCTTGAGACTGTGCTTTGGCTAAATCTTCAAAGGAAGCTCCTCCCACAATTTGTTTTCTTAAATCTTCAATCTTGGTGCGAACCACGGCGGTCGCTGCTGCGTCGGCTTTAGCATCGACTGTGAGAAGAATATGTCGTGCTTTACGACGTTCTTCTTGCCGATAATTAGCGCGGGTCTCTGCGTACAGATTTTGGAGCGATTCCTCTGTGACCTCTATCTTAGGAGCTAACCCTTCCGCAGAGAGTTCTAAATAGGCAATGCTGACTTGCTCTGGAACCTGATAGCTTTCCGCATGCTCCCGAAAATAACGTTGCAAATCCTCTTCACTAACGGTGATTCCTTCCAAAACCACTGGTACTGTCAAGTAAGCAATGTCCCGTTTTTGGTGGATTCGTTTGAGGTGGGCATCTACTTCTGCGGGGGTCACGACAGAAGATTGAATAATACTATTTCTTAATTGTTGATTGAGTAAGGCAGTCCGTGTCTGACGTTCAAAACGAGCGGGTATCATGCCCTGATTACGAAGTAACTGTTCATAGCGTTCTTTAGAAAAACGACCTTCTGCACGAAAGGCTTCTATCGCTTGGATTTCTGCGGCAAGTTGTGCATCCCCAATCCTCATCCCTAAACTTTCAGCTAGATCAGTTAATAGGACTTGTTCAATCATTTCTTGGATGACTTGCTGTTTTACGCGATCATCCGTAAAACCAGATTGCTCCATGGATTCGCCAAGCATCGAACGTAAACGTTCCCGCTGTTGTTGGTAAGTCACTTGAAAATCACGCAATCCGATTTCTGCATTGTTCACAGTGATAACCGGAACATTAGGATTGGGCGTAAAAAAGCTCTGAATACCCCACACAGCAAAAACTAAAATGATTAGACCAATGATGATCCAAGCAATCCAGCCTTGGGCACGTTCACGAATGGAGGTTAGCATGGCAAAGTCCGAACTGTTGCAGGAAAAAAAAAGGCGCATCCCCATCGAAGTGCGCCTTAAAGAGTTGGCGGAGTGGACGGGACTCGAACCCGTGACCCCCGACGTGACAGGCCGGTATTCTAACCAACTGAACTACCACTCCGATTACTTAGCCAGGATACTCCCCTACGTTCGAAAAATCAATGGTCATTTTCCAAGATTTTCGAAAGTTTTGGTGGGTACTGGAGGGTTCGAACCTCCGACCTTCGCCTTGTAAGGGCGACGCTCTACCGACTGAGCTAAGCACCCAGCAAGCTTATTTTACAGATTCTTTGAGAGTTTTACCAGCCTTGAATCCAACATTTTTACTGGCTTTGATCTCTAGGGGTTCACCAGTTCGTGGGTTACGTCCAGGACGCTTGGCGCGTTCTCGAATCAAGAACGTACCGAATCCCACGAGAACTACTGGGTTCCCACTCTTCAAAGATTCCGTGATGGATTCAATAGTAGCTTCTAATGCACGTCCTGCAGCAGTTTTAGAAATGTCTGCCTTCTCGGCGATCTTATCGACTAATTCAGATTTATTCATAGGATCTTCGTTTCTCCGTTTATCAAAGCGTTTCAGGGGGAAGTGAAGGGGATCCCTCTGTAAGCTTAGTAGTAGCCACTTCGGCAACACGTTGTTCTGGAAGCCATTCTAATGCTACCTTCCAAACTTCATCAATCCAACGGACTGCACGAATGTCTAAGTTGCGTTTAATGTTTAGCGGAACCTCTGCGAGATCCCTTTGATTGTCTTCTGGGATGAGGACGATCTCAATGCCCCCTCGATGGGCTGCTAATAACTTTTCCTTGAGCCCGCCGATTGGCAACACTTGACCCCGTAGAGTAATTTCACCAGTCATGGCTACATTGGCACGCACGGGGATTGAAGTCAAGGCAGAGACTAAAGCGGTGCACATCCCTACCCCTGCACTTGGGCCATCTTTTGGAGTCGCTCCTTCCGGAACATGCACATGAAAATCATGTTTTTGGTAGAACTCAGGTGATAAACCAAGGCGATCAGATCGGCTGCGCACGACGCTCATGGCCGCCTGAACCGATTCTTGCATGACGTCCCCAACCTGGCCGGTAATGGTGAGTTTGCCTTTTCCAGAAACTACTGAAGTCTCAATGGTCAGCAGATCACCTCCTACCTCTGTCCAAGCAAGTCCAGTAACTTGACCAATTTGACTGTGTTCTTCGGCGCGCCCAAATCGAAAACGCTTGACCGCTAAAAACTTTTCTAGGTCTTTTGGGAAGACGCTGACTTTCTTAGTAGTACTTTGTAAGACATGTTCTCGGACTACTTTTCGGCAAATTTTGGAGATTTCACGTTCTAGGTTTCGAACCCCTGCTTCTCGGGTGTAGTAGCGAATGATGTCGCGAAACGACCCTTCGTCCATAGACAACTCGTTTTCGCGTAATCCATTGGCTTCGAGTTGCTTCGGGAGAAGATACCGCTGAGCAATTTTAATTTTCTCTTCTTCGGTGTAGCCCGGTAACCGAATTACTTCCATGCGATCTAACAGGGGAGACGGAATGTTTAACGTGTTAGCAGTGGCCACAAACATTACATCAGAAAGATCATAGTCCACTTCTAAGTAGTGGTCATTAAAGGTGTGATTTTGTTCAGGATCTAACACTTCTAACAAAGCAGAAGAAGGGTCACCTCGGAAATCCATAGACATCTTGTCTACTTCATCCAAAAGGAACAGAGGATTCCGAGTACCCACCTTAGACAGTTTGTGGATGATCTTACCGGGCATGGAACCAATGTAAGTCCTACGGTGCCCGCGGATCTCAGCCTCGTCGCGTACGCCCCCAAGGGACATCCGCACAAAGTGGCGATTGGTAGCACGTGCGATCGATTGTCCTAAAGAAGTTTTGCCAACTCCCGGAGGTCCCACGAGACACAAAACCGGACCTTTTATTTTTTTGACGCGCTGCTGGACTGCTAGGTATTCCAGAATACGTTCTTTTACTTTTTCCAGACCGTAATGGTCTGCTTCTAAAATTGCCGAAGAAGAAGCCAAACTTTGGCTAACCTTAGACCTTTTTTTCCAAGGTACATTGACTAGCCAATCAATGTAATTTCGCACTACCGTAGCTTCTGCTGACATGGGAGACATCAGCTTTAGCTTTCCAAGCTCTGAAATGGCCTTATTGTGGGCTTCTGTTGACATCCCTGCCTTGCTGATCTTTTTTGCAAGCTCCTCTATCTCATTCGGGGCTTCTTCTGCTTCTCCGAGTTCCTTTTGGATAGCCTTGATCTGTTCGTTTAGGTAGTACTCACGCTGACTTTTCTCCATTTGGCGTTTTACTTGCCCACGGATGCGTTTTTCTACTTGTAGTAGCTCGATCTCGGTTTCCAAAAACCCGATCAAATGTTCCAGACGTGTTTGCTCGTTTTCAATTTCAAGGATACGTTGTTTCTCTTCTACCTTGAGAAACATGTGTGCAGCTACGGTGTCTGCAAGCCGACCCAAGTCTTCGATACTTGATAAAGAAGACAAGACCTCCGGCGGCACACGTTTATTAGATTTTACGTACTGTTCAAATTGAGATACCAGAGATCTTGTGAGTACTTCCGATTCTTTTTTTCCTACTGGAACGGTGGTAAGTGGTGTAACCGTTGCCGAGAAATACTCCATGGTACGTGAAAATTGTAAAACCTTGACCCGTTTTGATCCCTCTACTAATACCTTAATGGTGCCATCTGGTAAGCTCAAAAGTTGCAGGATCAAAGACAATGTACCGATTCGGTAGACATCTTCAAGGGTAGGTTCGTCTACGGAGGCACTCTTCTGAGCCACCAACAAAATTTGTTTGTCACCTTCCATCGCTGCATTCAACGCTTGGATGGAACGCTCACGCCCCACAAACAACGGAATGACCATATGCGGATAGACCACTACATCACGCAAGGGCAAGACCGGAACGGTCAAGGTTTGTGAAGTGGATCTATCATGGTGTTTTGGCATGAACGGTACCCTAAGTACTCGATAGGTATTAGTTGGTGTAGAGCATAGTGCCCGTAACTCACCAACCCTCACAATTCTAACAAATAATGGATAGCAATGTTCCTTCCATTTAGCAAAGCAAAAATCCACCTTGGGGTACAAAAACAAATTTGGGGAGCTCAAGCAAATATAGCACTGC
Organism: Gammaproteobacteria bacterium; assembly: GCA_963575665.1. Taxonomy (GTDB): domain Bacteria; phylum Pseudomonadota; class Gammaproteobacteria; order CAIRSR01; family CAIRSR01; genus CAUYTX01. The sequence goes on from CAUYTX010000039.1 coordinate 5,276, forward strand.
TACCACTAGAGAATCTGTACTGTGGGGTAATGAAATTTCGTCGTTATGCTCACCAACGAGGTTGGCTCCATTCTGAACGATTACCAGTCCCCGTGCTGGTTGTAGGCAATATCACTGTCGGTGGGACTGGGAAAACACCATTAGTATTATGGTTAGCAAAGTTCTTGGAAACGAACGGCTGGAAACCAGGCATCCTGAGCCGAGGGTATGGAGGGAAAATCGGAAACAAACCAAGAGAAGTGTTTTCAGAAGATGATCCAAAAGAAGTTGGGGACGAACCACTTTTGTTAGCACGTCGCTCCAAAGTGCCTGTCGCAGTGTGCACGAAGAGGACATCAGCAGGTAATCTGTTGATATCCCGTCACGGATGCACCTGCTTGATCTGTGATGATGGGCTACAACACTATGCTTTAGAACGAGATGTTGAAATTGTAGTGACGGATCGAGCACGAGGCTTTGGAAATGGTCACTGTTTGCCTGCAGGGCCACTGAGGGAACCAATCTCGAGAATGGCTAAAACACACTTGCAAATAGCACATGGTGTCCCACTAGCCCCTGGAGAATACGCGATGTCTCTGGAGCTTGGTTTAGCAGTTTCTATTGGTTCTCCTAAGGTGCTTCGACCACTAAGTGATTTTCAAACCACTCCAGTGCATGCAGTGGCTGGCATTGGTCATCCGGATCGGTTTTTTGATGCCTTACGTGCCAAAGGACTCAACATCATTCCACATCCTTTTCCTGATCATTTTTTATTTCAAAATTTTGATTTTGGCGACTGTTTTCCGATAATGATGACTGAAAAAGACGCGGTCAAATGTTCTTTTCTATCAGAGGGATGGTACGTACCTGCAGAAGCAGTTTTACCTTTGGAGTTTGGGAAAAAAGTACTGGATCTTCTTCCGTAGTGATAGTCTATCCGGAGTAAGTTGGATCATAATTTGCTTACTCCTTCTGTATTAGGTTTTTTCTAAAGGAATTCTCCCATGGATATTGATGCTGCCTTCGGGATTCATCCTGCTGCCCTGTCTTTGCACGCGCGCCGCGCCGAAATTTTGGCGGCAAATTTAGCAAACGCAGATACCCCAGGCTACAAAGCAAGGGATCTGGATTTTAAGGCCATCCTGTCAAATACGCTTGATAAAGATGCTGTGTTACCTTTGCAACGTACTCATTCTACCCATCTAAAAGCTTCGATAGGAGAAGATTCTCTTGCTCCTAAGTATACTATCCCTTCCCAACCATCTGTCGATGGCAACACTGTGGACGGGGATCGAGAACGTGCTGCATTCGCTAGCAATGCATTGGGTTATCAAGCAAGTTTAAGTTTTGTTGGCGGTAGAGGACGTAGTTTATTAACGGCAATTAAGGGGGAATAAACCATGTCTTTATATCGGATTTTTGACGTTGCTGGTTCAGGCATGAGTGCCCAAACAGTCCGATTAAATACCACTGCTAGCAACATGGCCAATGCGGAAAGTGTTAGCAATAGTGTAAATCAGACTTATCGTGCGCGCCATCCAGTGTTTGCAGCTTTCCTGGACAAGGCCAAAGATGCCGTAGCTGCCGAAGTTCAGGTGCGTGGTATTGTGGAGAGCCCTGGGCCTGTTCGCGTGGAATACCGTCCAGATCACCCTCAAGCGAACGCTCAAGGATATATTTTTCTGCCTAATGTAAACCCGGTGGAGGAATTGGCCGATATGATCTCTGCTTCTCGTACTTACCAAGACAATGTAGAGGTTCTCAACACCTCTAAAGAGCTCATGTCGAGAACCCTTGAGTTAGGCCGCTAACGTATGGAGAGGAACCTATGAGTACTGTTAACGCTTCTACAAATACTGCTGCGCCGTCGGGAAATTCTGCCTTTGGCGCGCTTTCCGGTGCACAAACCTTAGGACAAACTGATTTTTTGAAGTTGCTTACTGTACAACTTAAAAGTCAAGACCCCACAAAGCCTTTGGACTCGACCCAATTCGTTTCCCAATTAGCTCAATTTAGCTCGTTGGCAGGGATTACTAGTCTCAATGGCACCATGGAGGGCATTGGAACCAACCTACAATCGAATCAACTTTTGCAGGGTTCTTCTTTGGTTGGAAAGGACGCCTTAGTCCCTGGAGGTACAGGGATATTGTCTACTACGCATACCTCCCTCACAGGATCCGTTGCTGTACCTGCTTCTACTTCTTCTGTAACGGTTAAGGTTTATGACGAGAATGGAACCTTGATGCAAACATTAGATCTAGGCACCCAGCAATCTGGTTTAGCTGCCTTTACTTGGGATGGCACCTGTGCAGATGGTTCTACGGCTTCGCCAGGAAAATATACCGTTAAGGCAGAATATCAGGACAATGGAA
>CAUYTX010000040.1:0-7611 GCA_963575665.1 Gammaproteobacteria bacterium
CGGTGCTGCGGCTCACAAAGCGAGCCCGGGTGACCTCGTTATTATCTGCGCTTACGTGTTGTTACCAACGCAAGTATTGGATCAATTCAAACCTAAGCTTGTGTATGTCGACGGTGCCAACCGGATAAAACATGTCCGAGATAGCATAGAAGCTCAAAAAAGCCCAACTATGTTTCAGGCGAATACCTGATTTTTTTCTGAGGGAAAGTCGTGCGTTACTTGATTGCCTGCTTAGCCTTGCCGTTTTCGGTTTGCGCTGCCCCAGTGCATTACGTCACTGATAATCTAACGATTCCAGTCCGCACTGGAGTCACGCTCCAGCACAAGATTTTGAAGATGTTACCAAGCGGAACTGCAGTGGAGGTTTTAGAGTCAAATAACGAAAACACTCGTATTCGGGTTCAGGGCATCGAAGGTTGGGTATTAAGCCGTTTTTTGGACAATTTGCCGCCAGCACGTACCCGTTTAGAACAGGCCGAACAGAAAGTGGCCACTTTAGAACTCGAAAATACTCGACTTAAAACCGAAATTAAGGGAGTAGGTGACCAACGAAGTCAAACCGAAGGGGTTTATCAAAAACTTCGTGAAGATAACCAGCGATTACGCGCTGAGCTAGAGGCATTGCGCCAGACTGCGGCCAGTGCAATTGAGATCGATACTCAGAATCACAAACTTAAGGAACGCTTAATCGAATTAGAACGTGCTCAACAAATCGCACAACAAGAAAATACCATACTCAAAGATAGAACTGCACGAGACTGGTTTATGACAGGGGGATTGGTAGCATTAGCCTCTCTCGTGGTCAGCTTATTTGTTCCGAGATTGGTTCGCTGGCGCAGGCGATCGCAATGGAACACACTGTAACAGTGTCATGGGCGCAAAAACAGTGGTACTCCTCCATGGTTGGGGTTTTCACGGTGGCATTTGGGAGGATTTTGCACACCCTTTAAGGGAGACCGGTCGAGAAGTACACATAGTAAATCTGCCCGGGCACGGAAGTGCACCTATGTCAGATCCATCACTCGAAGGGTTTGTGTCTCACGTTCAAGAATCCGTACCTACTGGGGCCATGTGGGTCGGTTGGTCTCTTGGGGGAGTAGTCGCCATGTCGGCTGCCGCTTCTTCGGGTACTGTTGGCGCATTAACCCTAATAGGTACCTCACCACGTTTCACTATCGGAGCAGGTTGGCCGCATGCCATGGCTCCAGAACGCCTCACAGAACTAGAAACTTCTATCCAGCAAGAGTGGCACAGTGCTTGGTCTCGTTTTTTGATTCTCCAGTTGCGAGGTTTGGACAATACAACGGTTCGCCGTTTGAGGACTGAAATGCTAGCTTACCCTCCAAGTCAGGATGCCCTCACTGCCGGTCTTCAGATTTTAAGGAACACTGATCTACGATCACAACTTTCGAAGATTACTTGTCCTGTGTCGGTGGTGTTGGGCGGGAAAGATCCTTTAGTGCCCGTAGAAATTTCAGTAGACCTATCCAAGTTATGTCCACATTGGAAGATCAGTTGCTTACCTAGCGCGGGTCACCTTCCTTTCTTGACCCACCCTGCTGAAGTTCTCTCTCAGATCGTGGTCTATAACCTAAGTTCGACGTAAGAAATAATGTAAGTTATTGTATCAGTTATGCCTTATTATGTTCTTACTAAAACACTATAGTATTATGTTTACCTACACAGCACCTATTCACAGACTTAGGCCTCTAAAATGTTTGGGACATCCTTCCCAAGATTACTATAAATTAAATAAATACAGTGAGTTAGCTTTTTTCTTACGTCGAACTCAGGTTGGTCTAAGTTTTCAGGATTTCTAAAACACGCCAAGATCCTTCCCACGTAAGGCTACACAGGAGACAAACATATTTTAATTTGATTTCTTCCATCATTTTTAGCTTGGTACAAACAATCATCTGCCATAGTTAATAATTCTCTTTGAGTTCTACGAACGCTCGGAACAGCAGTAGAAATTCCGATACTCACAGTTACTACTTGAGCAACAGCAGAGGATTCGTGGCGAATACCAAGAGTTGAAAGGGTATAGACAATCTCTTTGGCCACACGTTCTGTACCAGCACTGTCTGTATCCGGTAAAAGGCAAACAAATTCCTCGCCTCCATACCGAGCTGCTAAATCTCCAGGCCGATTCATGTGGTAATGAAATATCCTAGCAACAGATTGCAAACATCGATCCCCTTCAGGGTGTCCATAATAATCGTTGTAACGCTTAAAATAATCGATATCGGCCATCAAAAGAGAAATCGGAGATCGCTTGCGTTGTGCGCGACACCATTCTCGATCAAACGCTTCATCAAAACCACGTCGATTGAGAAGACCCGTTAACCCGTCTAATACACTGAGGCGTTGTAAATTATCGCGCTGAGACTTAATCTTTAGATGAGTTCGTATCCGTGTTTTGACAATTGCAGGTTGAGCAGGTTTAGTAATGTAGTCTACTCCACCGACGATCAGTCCTTGCACTTCATTACTGACTTCAGACAATGAAGTAATGAAAATAACTGGAATATCTTTAACGAAAGGATTTTCTTTTAGACGGCTACAGACTGAAAAACCATTGAGGTCTTCCATCGTAATATCCAATAGGATCAGATCGGGAATACAGGATTCCACCGTTTTCAGCGCATCATCTCCTGAAAGAGCAACTAATATCTCATAATCATTTTCTAAGATGTCTTTAAGGATTTGAATCTCGGTATGTTCATCATCTACAATCAATAGGGTAGGACGTTTTTTAACAACACTTTTGCTGGAGTCATGCGCTGTAAAAGGTTTAACTTCTGGACGTGGAAAAATAAGACAGGTTTCAGAAAGAAGTCCCACGCTAATTTGATTTCTACCTGAGTTTTTGGCTATGTATAAATGGGAATCAGCCAACGCTAATAACGCTCCCCTCTCTAAATTTTGAGTGGCCATAGCAGTAGCCACGCCTGCACTAAGTGTCACGTGATTTGCCACTGGGGAGGCCTCGTGTGGAATTGCGAGGTTTGTTAATTCAGATAATATACTTTGCGCAAGTGACTCCGCACTTCGCATGGGTGTATCAGAAAGCAAGCACACTAATTCTTCTCCTCCATAACGCGCTGCCACGTCCCCTGATCGACGCACTTGCCGAGTTAATACAATTGAAATTTTTTGAAGACAATCATCTCCGGCTAAATGCCCATAAAAATCATTATATGCCTTAAAATAATCTATATCGAAAAGAATTAAAGAAATTGGAATCCTATTCCTGACTGCTAGTCGCCATTCACGATCAAACGCCTCTTCGAAACCACGACGATTAACCAACCCGGTTAAATCATCAATAACGATCATCCGCCTTAAAAGGTCTCTTTGGTTTTTAATTTGCAGATGTTTTCGGACACGCCCAAGAACAATCGCAGGGTTAGTTGGTTTTGTAATATAATCTACTGCACCCACTTCAAGCCCTTGAATCTCATCCTGAACCTCATTCATTACCGTGATAAAAATAATAGGAATATCCTTGAGGATAGGATCTTCTTTTAATTTTATGCACACTGCAAATCCATCTAAATCAGGCATTTGAACATCTAACAAAATGAGATCCGGTTTGTGTGAATTTGCTAAACGCAACGCATCTTCCCCAGACAATGCAAATAGAACACGGCAATCGTGTTTTAAGATTCCCGCTAAAACTTGTATGTTGCTAGGCTCGTCATCTACGACAAGAATAGTAGGATGAGCTGGAAGATCCAAAATCGATTTTATGTGTACATCACAAAAATCAGGGTTCATTGTATTTTTTTCGAAATAGTGTTGCTGCCTGTGAAAACTGGAGATTTTTTATCGCTCTCCCCAACTCTTTTACTGCATCGTCTCCAAATTGACGCCGATACCATGGTATGATTTCTGGGAGCATGTCTAGTACATCTAAATCATTCTTTTCTAAATTATCGAGAAAAGAATGTAATAAAGAAGTGTCAGGAACATAGGATTCTTCTGAAGATTCAGACACTAGTTTTTTTTGGTTTTCAGCAGCAGCGAGTAAGGTGCTCAAAGAAGCTTCTAAAGTAGACAAAAGACTATCTATATTTTCTAAATCGTTAGGATAATTTCGAAGAGCAGATTCTATTGTGCCTGCCAACGTACTAATAGAACTTGCAGCAAGGTGACCGACTACTCCTCGAAAAGTATGCATTCTTTGAATAGCACCTACAGAATTTCCCCTTGCGAGGTCAGAACGGGTTTCTATGACTATTTTTCCAAACTGTTCGGCCAATCGGTCTAAAAGTCGTTCAAATAATTGTGCATTACCATTGAGCAACTGGGTTGCTTGGTTAACATCAATTCCTGGAAGTGTTGGAAAAGTTGTCGAAATGGCCAAAGTTCTTTTAATTTTTTGTTGGGGAACATTAATAATTGGCAAATGCGCAAGAATTGAAAATAATTCTTTGATGTCAATCGGTTTAGCGAGATGAGCGGTCATACCCGCTTCTTTAGCGCGCTCTCGATCTGTTGGCAAAACATTTGCCGTCATGGCAATAATTGGTAAATTGGTAAGACCAAGTTCTCTACGAATGGCACGTGTAGCTTCGTATCCGTCCATCTCTGGCATTTGTATATCCATTAACACCGCATCGAAAGAATCTTTCGCATTTGACAATTTTTCTAGTGACTCTCGTCCATTAGAAGCAATGACTACCTCAGCTCCTACACTTTCTAAAATGTGTTGTACCACTAGTTGATTGATTTCATTATCCTCTACTAATAGGAAAGTACGTCCTGCCAGAGAAACCTTCGCACTCGAAACAGCAGCAGAAGGTTGTACTTCAGGCTGCAAAATGTCAGAAATTACGTCAAAAATTGCCAATGGTGTGATAGGTTTTGTCAACACACGACGCGCACCGTCAGCCCTCAAAGCCTGTTCTTGTTCAAAAGAAGTCGCTAAAACTACTGTGGGGATGCTATGACGAACGAAGCTTTGCCCGCCTTCCCGCAATATCCTCCAATCTAGCCACAACAGGTCAAAAGACCCAATGGGTTGGGCCAAAACTGACAATGTCTCATGAATCGAACCCACAGAAGTCGCTTGTGCCCCTAGTGAGGTCACCCAAGAAGATAAAGTGTTTTTGGTAATGGGGTGATGATCAGCTATGAGCATTCGTTTTTGAGATAAAGATGGGTGTTTAAGAAGAGTCTCTGGGCCAAGACCAAAACAAGCCGCAAACGTAAAAATGCTACCTTTTCCGGGAACACTGGAAAGTTCTAATTCCCCACCCATTAAATCTACAAGCCTACGACAAATGGCCAATCCAAGACCTGTTCCACCAAATCGTCTGGTGGTTGAAGAGTCTCCTTGACTAAAGGGATCAAAAACCATTTTTTGCAACTCGGGCGTAATACCAATGCCAGTGTCTTCTACTGAAAACTGGAGGTAAACCTTTTGGTTGGCCTTTGGAACCCTCTCTATGGTTAGTACTACTGATCCTGTTTTTGTGAATTTGATCGCATTTCCCAACAGATTCAATAGCACTTGCTGAAGGCGTAACCCATCTCCCACCAAAGATTCCGGAATCTCTCGAGGAATCTGAAATACAACTTCAATGTCTTTTTCTCGTGCCGTTGCCTCCGTGATGGTTCCCAGGGTCTTCAATACTTCATAAAGGTTAAAGGGCAGTTGCTCTAGTTCTAGGCGTTCTGCTTCGACCTTAGAGAAATCTAAAATATCGTTTAGGATGCCAAGCAAAGACTGTGCCGATCTGTGAACTTTTTCCAAATAGTTATGTTGGATCGGGGATAACATAGTTTGTTCTAACAGGTAGACCAAACTGAGAATGGCATTCATAGGTGTTCGGATTTCATGGCTCATATTTGCCACGAACGCGCTTTTGGCACGGCTAGCCTGCTCTGCTACCTCTTTGGCACGTATCAGTTCTCGGTTAGTGATCTCCAATTGTTCAGCCAGGGCTGCCCGTGTTTCTGCTGCCATCCGCTCGCTGCGTGCTTGCGCAAGCTCTAACTCTTTGTTTCTGAATTTTTGGGTAATTCGAAGATTCTCTTCATGCAAGATTTTCCGACGCAACAAAGCGCGTATTCGCGCGCGCAAAATTTCAATGTCTCCTGATTTACCGACGAAATCATCTGCTCCAGCCTCTAAACCCCGCATCATGTCTTCTTTTGATTCCAGACTAGTAAGCATGACAATCTGGAAGGGTTGCTCGAGTTTCCGACGTAAAGAGTCTAAATGCTGGCAGAGCTCGATTCCGTTCATGCCGGGCATAATGAGGTCTACTACTACACAATCGAACCGTTCTACTTCTGCTTTGGTCAGTGCTGCGACACCATTTTCCAGAGCGGTAACCTCGTATCCTTCTTGTTCTAAGTGGTCTTGTAGGTATTCCAAAAAGGTACGACTATCATCAACGATTAAGATGCGTGCCCGCCAACTTGAGGTTTCTCCATCAATGCTCAGGTCTCTTTCCACTTGGTTGCGGAGCAAGGATTGCACCCGAGCAAGTAAGACATCATTGTCTGTAGATTTGGCAACATAGGCATCTGCACCACTTTCGAATCCTCTTTGTTCAGTCTCTCGGCCCACTGCATCCGTTAACATGACGACCGGGAGGGCGCGAGTCTTCACGTTCATGCGCAGGAGACGCGTTAATTCATCTCCTCTCATGCGCGGCAAGTGATAGTCGACTAAAATAAGGTCGGGTTGGACGTGGGCTAGTCGGTCAAGAGCGGTTTCTGCACTGTCGTACAGTTCTGTTGTCCATCCTTGCTCTTCCAGAAGGAATTGCAGTTGGATGGCTTGAGTAGGAGAATCTTCGATGACGAAAATGTGTGGTGGAACTATAGTCACAAAACCTTACACTACACTTTAGAGAATCGAGGTAACTTATTTATGATACAACAAATTTTCAAGTCGTTCTCAAAAATTTTGGTGTGCAAGAAATGAAATCTGAACAATCCATGGTAGTTTTTTCGATCGACGCGCGGCGTTATGCGGTAGCACTCCATTTTGTTCAAAGGGTAGTTCGGGTAACAGCAGTTACTTCTGTTCCTAAAGCTCCCTCGTTTTTGTTAGGGATATTTAATCTGAGGGGCACGGTACTACCGGTGATCAACATGCGGGAACGCTTGGATCATGTCCAACGCCCCATTCAACTTTCTGACCAGTTGTTGATTATTGCCGGCACAAAACAAACTATGGCATTTCTTGTAGACAACACCTATGGGGTAATTGAGTGCGTGCCCGCGGACCCAGGTCCGCTTTTGTCTGACTTATTTTCGGGCATGGTAAAATGGGAGGGTGGATTGATTTTGACCTTGCATCCGGATCACCTTCTCTCCAGAACAGAAGAAGTTGATATCTTTCCCGTTCTGAAGAATGGGGATTCTTACAGATCTATACGCTGAATGGTAGTTGTGGAGACGCACTCGTCTCTATCATTGAAACTCGACAGAGAAGTCGAGTGATCTCGCCGATGTAAGCCATGGCGGAGCGCGCGACCGGCTTCATTGGTCACAGAGGAATAGACCGAGGGTTGGTTGAGTCGAATCATAAGTCACCCTATGAAGCTCTCGATTAGATCCGTACGTGCGACTTTCACCGCATACGGCTCC
>CAUYTX010000041.1:0-7476 GCA_963575665.1 Gammaproteobacteria bacterium
AATACTAACACTTCATTAGAATCACCAAATCCTATTACAGTTAATGTTGATAATGAGGCTCAATTTACTGTAAATCAGTTGGGAGAAGTAAATACACCTCATCTAGAAGCAACTACAATAGGAACAACTCAAATATATGCAGCAAGCTATTTAAATTTACCATCAAGTACATTTAGTGGAGGAACAGTAACTGGTCCAACAACCTTTACAAATGGACTAAGTGCTAATACATTTAGTGCAACAACAATAGAAGGTGGTGATTTGGATTTCATGATGGTATCATTATTTAGAACATTATATAATTATTAAAATAACAATAAAATTAAAATAAAATAAAATGGCTTTAACAAACGGACAAATTCCAAAATTAGCAAACGTATTAAATAGCGGTATAGCTTTTATGACAGGGACAACACTTGGTACATTAGGTACAGATACTGGTGGGTTTCCAGGATATACCGCTGGTACCTTAGGGGGTAGAGTATATTCAGTAATGGGTTCAACAACTTTTTCAACAGTAGGGGGTTCTAATATATTTACGTATATATTAAGAAATAATTCAATAGTAGTACCATTAGGATTAGTTCCTATGGCTGTTAGTGCTGGTAACGTTACAGGTACAAGAAATATTGATTTTTTGGATGGGGTGAATATCACAGGTTTACCAATTGATAATACTGGTAAACGATATATTCCTATGCAGCCAAATGATGTTTTAAAATTTTCATCATTAGCTTCATTATCAACTTTTAGGACAATAATAACATGTCACGGAGCAGATTATCAAGCATAATAATTTATGAATAGTAATGGTTTAGATATTGGTTTAGCTAATGGTAGATTTGACAATTCTTTTGTTGGATTAGCCAACGGTTTGGTTGGAAGTGAACAAATCATTAGTGAAGCTAATACATTCATTTTTACTATTAGAACAACTTCGACTAGAACTCTTGATTTACCATTGGTTGTAGGTGGAACTTATAATTTTTGGGTTGATTGGGGAGATGGCAAAAAAGATTATATTTCTAGCTATAACCAAACAAATAGTACACATACATATCCAACAGCGTTAAGAAATTATACTGTAAAAATAACAGGAGTATGTAGAGGATGGTCATATTTTGGATTGGGTACTGAAGCAATTAAAATATTGACAGTAGAAAGATGGGGTTGTTTGGAATTGATTGATGATTTAGTTAATGGTCAACAATTTGTTAATTGTACTAATTTAGATTTATCAAATGTTAAAGATACATTACCAACAAGATATTTAACAAATTTTTCTAGTATGTTTGCTTTTATGACTAAACCAACTATTAATTTAATTAGCAATTGGGATGTGAGTAATATAACAAGTTTAATTTTTTTATGTGATATTTTTACTTTATTTAATCAACCTCTTAATAATTGGAATGTTAGTAAGGTTACCAATATGAACATAGTTTTCCGTTCAACTACTCTTTTTAATCAACCTCTTAATTCTTGGGATGTGAGTAATGTGACAACTATGAACCAAATGTTTAATAATGCAACAGCATTTAATAATGGATTACCATCAGGAGTTATAGATATATTTTATTGGAATACGAGTGCTTGTACTGATATGAGTTATATGTTTTATGGTGCGGATTCTTTTAATCAATATATTGGGGATTGGGATACTAGTAAGGTGATAAATATGAATAATATGTTTAGTAATGTAAATTTATTTAATCAGCCATTATCTGGGTGGAATACGAGTGCTTGTACTAATATGGGTTCTATGTTTAGTGCAGCTGGTTCTTTCAATCAAAATATTAATAGTTGGAATGTGAGTAATGTGCTTGCTACTGATTTTATGTTTAATGGTGCTGGTTTTTTCAATCAACCATTATCTGGGTGGAATGTGAGTAAGGTGACCAATATGAGTTTTATGTTTCAAAATGCATTTGCATTTAATCAAAATATTAATAGTTGGAATGTGAGTAAGGTGGCTAATATGGGTGCTATGTTTCAAAATGCATCATCATTTAATCAACCATTATCTGGATGGAATACTAGTAGTGCTACTACTATGAGTAGTATGTTTAGTGCAGCTGGTTCTTTCAATCAAAACATTGGAAATTGGAATGTGAGTGGTTGTACTATTTTGAATAATATGTTTAATAGTGCGATAGCATTTAATCAAAATATTAATAGTTGGGATGTGAGTAAAGTTAATACTATGACTAATATGTTTAATAATGCAACAGCTTTTAATAATGGATTAGCATCAGGAGTTACAGGTACATTAGTTTGGAATACGAGTGCTTGCACTAGTATGACTACTTTGTTTCAAAATGCTGTATCATTTAATCAAAATATTAATAGTTGGGATGTGAGTAAAGTTAATGCTATGTTAGCTTTGTTTTATGGTGCATCATCATTTAATCAACCATTATCTGGGTGGAATGTGAGTGCTTGTACTAATATGTTTAGTATGTTTGGTAATGCAGTAGCATTTAATCAAAATATTGGGAATTGGGATACAAGTGCTTGTATTAATATGAATTCTATGTTTTTTAATGCAACAACATTTAATCAACCATTATCAGGATGGAATGTGAGTAAAGTTGGTGATATGGGTTCTATGTTTCAAAATGCTGTGGCATTTAATCAACCATTATCTGGATGGAACGTGAGTAGTGCTACTACTATGACTAGTATGTTTAATGGTGCAGTAGCATTTAATCAAAACATTGGAAATTGGAATGTGAGTGCTTGTACTAGTTTTAGTAGTTTTATGTTTGGTAAGACTCCTGCTACATTTTCAACAACAAATTTAGATGCAATATATAATGGTTGGATTACAAATGAATTAAAGAAAAGTATGACTATTAGTTTTGGTTCGGTAAAGTATTCAAGTGGAGGTACTAGTGTAAGTACTGAAAGTAGAGCTTTATTAAGTAGGGCTTCAGTTGTTGATTTGACAATAACTGGTTTTACAAACAATGGTGGTTTAGTAAGAATTGGTGTTAGTGCTGTTCATGGTTTAAATACAAATAATAAGATATTTATTAAAAACGTTAATCCTAGTTATGTAAATGGTCTTTGGAGTATAACAACTGCTACCACAACAACATTTAATTTACAAAGTTCAACATTTGGTGCCGCATATGTTTCAGGAGGAACACTTATACGTACTTATGCATGGACTATTGTTGATGGTGGACCAGGATAATAATAATAATAAAAATAATAATTAAATAACATGAACAAATTTTATTTAGCACATAATGGAATCGATGTGTTTCATTATAGTAACCTTCAAGAAAATCAAATTGTCACAACAGGACAACCATTTCTTGAATATTTCGAAACAGAACAAGGATTAATTGATAGATTGCTTGAATTAGGTCAAGAATTTATAAGTACATCACCAATAATTAACCAATCAGGACTATGAAAAATTTTATAAAACAACGTTGGCATTTACATATTCTTTTAGGTGGATTAGTAATTACACCATTAATTTGGTTATTAATAACTTTCGACCCATCATTTAATTTTGGAAAATTTTGGCAAGTATTTATAGCAGGATTTTTTGGATATGTATTAGGATATTCATGGGAATGGTATTTTGGTAAATTTCATGAAGCACCATTTGATACACGTGACATATGGTTTACAACATTGGGGGCTATAATAGGAACAATGTTATTATAAATAAATAAATAAAAATATGTCATCACAAATAAATTCATTTGATTTAGCACCAATATTAATCCAAACTGGGTATGGAATACCTGACCATATCTCACCTTTAGGTTCTGAATATACTGATTTATATACAGCATTTAAATATTACAATACTAATGGTTTAACAAATTGGGTTCAATATCTAGATTCTTATTTTAGTGGTGGAACTGGTGGTGGAACTATATTTAGTGGTGGTACTGTAACAGGTCCTACTTATTTTTTAAATGGTCTTACAGCCAATACAATATCAGCAATAACGTATCTAGGTTTACCTACAGACGTAACAATTACTGGTGGAACTTATAGTAATGGAACAGCAGTATTTACCAACAATACAGGAGGTACATTTAATGTAACTGGATTTAGTGCATCAACAGGTAATGGAACTACATTCACTGGTGGTACAATAACTGGTGCAACAAGTTTTACAAATGGGTTAAGTGCAAATACAATATCAGCAACAACTTATTTAAACTTACCAACAGATATTCGTGTAACTGGTAGTAGTTTAAACCCAGCTACTTATGATTTTACACTTATTAGAAATGATGGTGTTACTATTACAAGTAATTTAGGATTATTAGCAACTGATATGACAGTTACTGGTGGAACATATAATATAAATACAGGAATAGTTACTTTTACCAATAATACAGGTGGTACATTTAATGTAAGTGGGTTTAGTAGTGGTATGACAGATACATTTGTTACTGGTGGAACATATTCAGCTGGAACAGCTGTGTTTAATAATAATAAAGGGATTAAATTTAATGTTACTGGGTTTACTAATATTAATTCATTAAATGGATTGACTGCTAATACACAAACATTTCAAACAGGAATGGCAGGGATAAATTTTACCATAAATTCAACTGGGAGTACACATACATTTAATTTACCTGATGCAAGCACAACAGCAAGAGGAGTTGTTACAGTAAATGACCAACAATTTTCTGGATTAAAGAATTTTACAGATAATATTATAGTTAATGGAATTAGAGTATGGAGAGGTACTAATAACAGTGCTACTAATATAGGGATTGGTTTAGATACATTAATTGATAACACAGGAAATCAAAATACAGTACTTGGATATCAATCAGCATCTCCTGTTGGTATAACAAGTGGTAGTTTTATTACAGCTGTTGGGTATCAATCTTTAAAAAATATCCCAGGAAATAATAATACTGCAGTTGGACATACTTCAGGGTTTCTTCTTACAGGTGGTTCACAAAATACTTTTATTGGGTCACAAGCAGGTGGCATTGTTGGACAATTAACTAACGTTACTAATAGTTCAGCTATAGGATACCAAGCAATTACAACTAAAAATAATCAAATTGTTTTAGGTAATTCAGCAGTAACTGAAACTGTATTGAATGGTAAAATTCAAATAGATACACCAACCACAAGTGCTGCATTATATGATATTTTAACAAGAAACACAACTAGTGGGTTAATTGAAAAAGTGTTGTCAACTAGTATTCAAGAAAAAATAACGATAGGACCTATTAGTTTAATTGCTAATGCCTCAGGAGCATCATTATCAAATGGAGTCTTAACTTTACATGCTGCTAATGCTACTTCTGGAGGAGTTATAACAACAGGAACTCAAATATTTGGAGGGGCAAAGACGTTTATCAATGGTCTTACCGCAAATACAATATCCGCAACAACTTATTATAATTTACCGAGAGATATAAGAGTTACTGGTGGAACTTATTCTACTGGAACAACAACATTTACTAATAATACAGGTGGTACATACAATGTTAGTGGATATACTTATATACCACATTTAGGTTATGATAATTTAAATTCAACTATTTGGAATTATGGTTTTGGTGGAAATGTTAATAATATATCATTTGGTGAAAATTCTTTAATTTCTAATACTATTGGTGAATATAATACAGCTTTTGGTTCTGGTGTTCTTACAGGTAACACAATAGGTAATGATAACACTGGTATTGGTAATTATGCTCTTAATTCTAATATAACAGGTGATTATAATACTGGTATTGGTTCGTCAGCTTTACAATATAATACTTATGGTGTACAAAATTTTGCTATTGGTGCTTATTCTTTATATTCTAACACAACTGGTAGTTATAATACAGGTATTGGTGTTTCCGCATTAGAAAATAATATTGTAGGTGAAAGAAATATTAGTATAGGTGGGTTTTCTTTATATCAAAATATAGGGTCTAGAAATATAGCTATAGGTTTTTTTGCTGGTTCAGCAACTCTTGGTGATGATAATATATTATTTGGTTCAAATTCTAATAATCTAACTGATGGATTAGTATCTGGTTCAAATAACACAATAATTGGGACTTCAGTTTCAGGAATAATAAATGGTTCAAATAACACTATTTTTGGTAAACCAACTGGTTTATCCTCAACAACAAGTAATAATATTGTTATTGCTGATGGTAGTGGAAATATTAGATTTAGAGATAATAATATAAATACAATATTACCTAGATTAGCTGGTAGTGGTAATAGAATGGTTATTGTTGGTCCTAACGGTGAATTATCAGCTATAACAATTACAAATACTACCTTTACAGGTGGTACAGTAAATGGGTCAACAATATTTACCAACGGACTTACTGCCAATACAATATCTGCTACTAGTATAAATAAAGTTGATTATCTTATATTTAACACTGGA
Source organism: Gammaproteobacteria bacterium (assembly GCA_963575665.1). Taxonomy (GTDB): domain Bacteria; phylum Pseudomonadota; class Gammaproteobacteria; order CAIRSR01; family CAIRSR01; genus CAUYTX01. Next base: position 6,395 of record CAUYTX010000041.1, read on the forward strand.
ACTACTAGTGCTGCAACTGTTGCTGGTACGGTTTATTTTGATAACACTGAAAAAGCTTTATCATATAATACATCGATAAATCAAGGGGTTACTGTTAATTTAGGACAACAAAACTATTTAAGAGTATTCAACAATAGTGGTTTGGATATTCAAAAAGGAAAAGGTATTGAGCTTTTATCTAGTTATAGCGGTTTACCAGCTATTCAACTAGCTGTTAATCGACATTATAATGATAGAGATGTTGTTGGTGTTTCTGCCGAAATAATACCAAACAATTCAGAAGGTATTGTTTTGACTTATGGTATTATTAGCAACATTACAGTAACTGGTGCTAGTATAGGTTCGTTGGTTTATGCTTCTGATACAAATCCTGGTGAATTTAAAAATGCCACAGAATTCCTTAATTTCCCATTAACAGCTAGAACCAACGCTATTGGTTATATTATCAAAACTGGTACAACAACTGGTAAATTATTTGTTAACCCTGTTAATGAAAATAACAATTTATCTTTGACAGATTTACAACGAAACATATTAGAAGGTAACGTTATTTCAACTGGTGTTTTTAGTTTTGGTGGTATATCGTTAGCTTCAAGTAGTACATTTAATGTTGGTCCAGCAGAAGGGTGGATAGTTGATAATACAAGTAACCCATTACTCCCAGATGTTTTTTATGTTAAGTATACTGGTCAAACAAATATTCCATCACTTTATTATAGTTCTGCAACTCAAACATATCTTTTGCTTACCAGTGCTGGTACGTTGACACAACAGACAACGTATCCAACACCACAACAAAGAAGACAAAGTATTTATTTGGCTAAAATGGGTCATGGAAATAGAACTAGTCTTATCAACGCATTCAATGAACCTGATTTTGAAATATCACCAATATCACAGATTCGTGATATATTTACACCAATTAAATTAATAAATGATGGTGTTTATCCAAGCCTAAACACAGATTTAACTTTTAATACTAGTAGTGGAATTCTATGGGGTTTAGGTATTGGGTTCGCAACAGACGTACTTAACCCAAGTAGTATAACTGTATCAGGAAACTCACCAACAACATTTCAATA
>CAUYTX010000042.1:0-7355 GCA_963575665.1 Gammaproteobacteria bacterium
AGTCCGCCAAATACCACCTCACCCGCCCAACCCACATAATCCAACAAAAAACCACTTTCCTCCTTAAATCACGTAATGCTCCATATAAATCAACCATTTAAGGCACTTTTCTCCTTAAACGTCTTCATAAATAAGTCGTGAAAACAAGACTATATATTACTGTATATACTTTGTTAGTTTTATATCTAATATCTTAGCTACTTCCAGTACTTTTAAGTATTCTCTATATTCTTCATTGAAGATTATTTCTTTTACATCATAAGACTTCATCATCTTTAAACATTCTATACATGGAGACATAGTACAATACAGTTTGCACCACTTCTCCAATTGTGGTAACTTTGGAGCATGTAACAGGCAGTTCATCTCAGCATGAATTATTAATTGTCTCATCAAATTACGATCTGACCAATCAAAGTCATATTCATTTACTTTTCTTGGTAAACCATTATATCCCTGTGATATCATTATGTTATTTTCGGATACCAATATACATCCAACCTGCTTTTTAGGATCTGGTGATCTTTTAGCAATCTCTGTAGCTAGATTTATAAAGTAAGAATCCCAACTTGGTCTCTGCTGTGGTAACATTTACTTATCTTTATATATTTTCTTTTTAAATCAGACTAAATAAAAAAGAATATAGTACTATGTTCTTCTTTATTTTTTTCATTTTATTTATATACGTTACGTCTATATAATATTTTTATATAGAATCTAGAAATTCTATAGTCTTCTTATCTACTGTTATCTTTTTATGACTGAATGATTCTAAATACAACCCGTCTAATGACTTCACTCTGCTTAATGCTACATATACCATATGGTCAGCAAAACAACTAGCTAAATCAATACGAGCCTTCTCTAGCGTAAGACTTTGGCTTTTATGTATAGTAACACTATATGCTAATATCAGTGGTATTTGATATGCAGTAGCATTACAGGATTCATCTCCTAATTCACATTTTTCTTTTATTATTTCTTGTCTACATCCATTGTCAAACTGTACATATACAAAATTATTACCTGTAATTTCTACTGTACCAAGTGCGCCATTTACTAATCCTGACGAAACATCTAGATTACGCGTAAGCATTACTCTACATCCAACCTTCAATACTAATTCTTCTAATCCTTTCTGCTTGAATTGATTCTTTAATTCATTGTAATACATATCACATGTTTCTAATGAATTAGATGCAACTACGTGCTTCTTGAATATAGCTACATATTTATACGATGTACTTTTTAATTTATTCATCTCCTTATTATTTATATGAGAAGCCATTTTGTTAGTAGATACTAAGAAAGGAACGTCACTAGGAGCATCTCTATTTAGGCATTTTTTTAGTTCTTCTAAATCAAGTTCAGTAGATTTATTGAATCTAATATTGGTCAATATAGATTGATATAATTTATCATTTTCTTGGCGGAAATTAGTAGTCAATACAACAATATTGTGCTTGAAATATTTAAGGAATGAATCACTTTCAAAGATCAATCTTTCATCTGGGTTAGGGTTAAATTCTGTTACCTTTATTACAGGTTTTAATTGTAATAAATCTCCTGAAAAGATTACTCGAATCCCTCCAAATGGACAATTGTTATTTCTTACAATTCTAAGTAAAGAATCTATCTTTTCAAACAGTTCAGCTGATAACATACTTATCTCGTCTACTACTAATATATCTGTTTCCTTAATTCTATCTATACAAGTTACGTTTCGTTTCATCCTAGTATATAAAGTACGGATACTTTGTTCTCCTGTTCCAAACCCCATATAACTATGTAATGTTATACCTTGAATGTTATAAGCAGATATACCAGTAGTTGAAGTTATGTGAACATTAAGATCATGATATTTCTTCTTTATTTCTTTAATAATAGTACTTTTTCCACAACCAGCAGACCCTAATACTAATACGTTCTTATTCTGGTCTACTAATTCCATTACTTTATTCTGAGTATCAGATAAAGTATTGGTAACAGCATCAGGTATTATATTGATTAATAACTCTCTTAGTTGATCGCTTAATGTTGCAGTTGTTGTGGTACTATTGTTGTAATTCATTTTTTTATTTATTATCATAATTGTACTTTAAATAAATTTATAATTCTTTCTATAAAAAATAAAAAACAAGACTAATATTAGTCTTGTTTTTTATTTTTTTTGTTTAGTTAATATTTGCTAGTTAAAGTAAGTTAAAGTAAGTCTCTTTCATTTTTAAGACATTCTCATTATTAGAGCTATAATAACGCTCTAAGTATTTTCTCTGGATAATACGAGCTGACTTATTTCTTAATTGTTTATATCTTACTAAAGTAGTATAACATTGTTTTACATATTTATACCTATTTCGTCTAGTTACTATATTACAATTCCATACTGGTGTATCGTATTTCTTTTTATGTTCTATGACGTACTTGTTTGTATTATCGTCTATAAACATTTGTACATCGCTTGCATTTATAGCTTTTATTACATTAATAATAGATATAATGGTATTTTTATCGTCTACAACATTTTCATTGTTTATTTCGTTCATTCTTTCCTGCTGTATAAGCTAGGGACTATAACTTTTAATTCAATTTTTATAATTTATAAAAGTTTATGGAATAATACATGTTCTTCCTCGATAGTATTATATAGAAAATCAAGATCAATACTTGATTCAAGTACGTCAGTATCTTCTAATAGAATATAATATGGATTATTTATAAATATATCATATGACTTTTCTAAATATTCACTCTGTATTACACGTTCTCCATATTTATCTATTGTACCATCGTACATGGTCAATATATGATAATATACATAGCTATACATAGATATACACTCATTTATAGTATTTTGTAGTATATCTTCTGGTTGTAAAGATAAGTTATTATGTATATTATTTATAATCCTACATACTAACAGTCCATTCTTCTTAGAACCCATCATTTTTATAGATGGTGTCGTGTACCCACTAATCATATGTGGCGTAAACCTATTGTTACTACTTCCACTTCCAATAAAATCAGAATTCTTATATGCTTCTTCTACTAAATTATATATATCTTTAAATACGAAAACATTAGAATCAATATATATACCACCATGATTCCTCAATAATAAACATTTAATTATGAATAACTTTAGTCTACTTGATATTTCTAAATTAAATACTTTCTCTAGTTCTTTATCGTCTATATAAGACGATAAATTAAAATCATTGACTACTATTATATTAAAATTAATACTTAGCTTCTTATATATAGAATCTATACATGCCTCTGTATATTTATTTCTATTTGACATCATATCTCCATCATATACAAATATGTTTATTAATGGAGCAGGTTCTGGGTTGTAAAATAAAGAAATAAGCTTATATATCCAATATAAGAACATTATATAGCTTAAGCAAGTTAGTATTACTATAATTATCAGCATAAATTTATTCATGGTTATATTACCATTTAATCTATAGAAATACTTTAAGTTATTTATTGATAAAGAAATCTTTTGCTTCTTCATAGCCTCTTCTTCCCATGTCGTCCTTTATCTCTTTTTTTGGGTTAAAATCTGTAATCTTAAGATTATATGGTAGATTAATAGTTATCGATCTCTCCCAATAATACTCTTTTATATTTCTTCTCTCTAGCTCTGTTAATATTGTACTTATAGTAGCCTTTATATAACTACTGATATTTGTAATAGTTTCACTTCCATATGATATTTCGTCTGTTTCTTCTTCGTTTAGAGCATCTAATGTACGAATACCTACTGTTCTTCCAGTGTATTTAGTTGTTGCTAATATAGATATTGATTTTGCTCTATCGTTAAACTCTGATGAATCCTTACACAACACTACTTCTTTATTACTATTTTTTACTTCAAAATAATATAATGGATAGTTCATTAATATTCCGCCATCTACATATATATCATTTTCAAATGTTATAACTGTAAAGAAAAATGGTATTGATATTGTAATGCGTAACGCTTCTAATACCTTCATATTAGGATATGTATGCCAATTGAAAAATACTGTCTTCTTCTTTGTTATATTAGTACCTGTTACTACTAATGTCTTATTTGTCTTTGCATATAACTCCTTGAATGTTATATTCTTATCGTGTTTCTTATTAATTAATAATTCTTCTAGTAACTTTATAAATTTATATCCAGTGTTTACCCCATACTTCCTCATTAAATTATATGGATAGAGCCATGGATGCGCGTCATTAAGTATTACGTTAAAATCTTTAGAAAAAACAATATCTTTTATATCTTTAGGAGTGTATCCTATAACTAGCAAAAAACATAATACTCCACCTATACTTGTACCAGCATAATTTTCTATTTTATCTAAAATACCAATTTCGTGCATATATTGTAAAGCACCTGTAGTTGCAATTCCTTTAATAGATCCTCCTTGTATTATTAAGTTCTTTAGTTCCATATATCTTACTATATAAAAACATTATTTTTATTTTATTTTATCAGTATATAATAGTTTAAATAATGGATTACTTATATGGATATGTAGACTTATCTTCTTATATAACAAGAGTAGAAGTTGATAATACATCTGATCCACTGGATACGTTTAAAAGATTCATATGCCTTACTATTTATAATAAGTATAATGTAGATATATCTAACAACCCATTTATACGTTTTCTTGACCTAAAAGAAAACCCAATGACATATAAAGAAGGTGATTTTTACTTTGAATCTATCCTACATTATGGTTCTAAGGAAATTCAAATTATAGTTTACCATTTATCAACTTCTAAGGGTTATTTATATAACAAAAATATAAAAAAACCTGTATTTAACTTCTTCTTTCGTAATGTAGGGCCTAGATTCTGTTTTTTTCCAGAAGAAGCATCTACCTCTTCTGAATCTATTATAACTACTAGTCCTAGTATTAAAAGTAACATCCGTACACCTATGCATTCCACTGAATTATTAATAGAACTAAAAAAAGTATTGAATGCTAGAAATCTTAAACAATCAAACAAATATGCGGAGTCTACTGGTAAACCTTCATAATAAATATTTAAGTAACTATTTGTGATACATATTTAAAGTGCTATCTCGTTTAGTTTATAAATTTTTTACATTTGTAATTGGTAATTGGTAACTCGCAATGACTATAGACAATAAGGATTATATACTTAATATTCAAACTGTTACTAGTTCTGTAATAAGAACTCTATTTGAAGTTATTAAAGAAGTAATGCAGGACTTCAATCTTATTGTAACTAATGAGTCTATAAAAATTTCAAATATGAATGAACAAGGAACAGCTCTTGTTTATATGAAAATGGACGAGAAAAACTTTGCTTCTTATTATTGTGAAAATACTAAAGATAGTCCTCTTATCTTAGGTATAATGTCCCATAGCATTTTAAAAATTATGAAAACAATTAAGAATGACGATACTATTAGTTTTAGTATCCATAGAAGTTCTCCTAGAGTATTGATAATCCGTAAAGAAAACGGTGCTAGAAACACAGCATGTATACATTATTATGATTTATGCAACATCGAATACAAGGAGATTAATATACCATCTATTGAATTCGATGCAGAAATATCTTTACCTAGTAATACTCTCCAGGATACATTTAAAAATTATAATTCTTTTGACACTGATGTAATAGAAATAAAAAGTATAGGGCAGCAACTTATATTATCTACTCCTTCTGCTCTAGGTAGACACGATAGTATTATTGGCCCGTCCGAAAAAACTATATTTGATAGAGAATCATCCCAAGTAGTACAGGGTAAATTTAAACTTAAATATCTACTTTTATTCTCTAAAGCAAGTAACTTGTGTAATACAGTTCAGGTTTATCTTAAAAACGATAAACCTCTTATTCTATCCTATAATATAGGGTCTTTAGGAGAAATAAAGTTTATTATTAGTCCATGCGTGTAATGTAATATATAAATATTTTTATCTAACCATTAGATATAAGAACTACAATGTTACAAAAACAGTGCCCGCAGTTTAGTATCTTTATAATAAATAGTCTTATTAGCACTATAATATTACTATTCCTGAATAGAGGAGATAAATTAAATATAATTGTTAACTCATTCTTCTCCTTGTGTATATCTATATATCTATTAATTGGGACAGGATATTGTAAATGGCCAAGTCAATGGTTAACTTGGGGCCTAGTTGTAGTATCTATATTATATACTATAACTACTCTAATAGTAGTCGTAGAGTTAAATGAGGAAGATAAAGTAATTAACTTTGTTACTACTAATAAAAGCAGCCATTGTAATAGTACAGCGAAAGGAATAAAGGAAGACATGAAGGCCAATAATGGTCTTAGTCCATGGAAATGCTGCAACGATTGTAACGAACCAGATACGGACACTCATGACGAAAATGATGTTCCTGACTATTAACGTTCATGGTATTGCCATTAGTATTAGTTATGTTTATAATCAAAAGAATACGTATATTCTTTTGATTTTACTTATATTAACGTTCGTGGTATTATTTTTATCTTGATCTTGAAGAACGTTTAGACTTAGACTTAGATCTAGACTTAGACTTAGATTTCTTAGCACTTCTTCTCTTTATTACTTTATATAATCCATAAGCTCCTAATGCTGCAAGGCCAGCACCTACAGCTTTTGTCGTCCTTGGGTTTTTCTTTACCTGTGACTTTACTCTAGATAATATACTTCTTCTTTTAGGTGCAACTGTAGACGCTGTACTTTTAGGTGCAACTGTAGACGCTGTACTTTTAGGTGCAGGTGCTGTACTTTTAGGTGCAGGTGCTGTAGAATCTCTACTTTTAGGTGCAGGTGCTGTAGAATCTCTACTTTTAGGTGCAGATGTAGATGCTCCACTTCTAGGCGCAGCTGTAGATGCATGTTCTTTTGCTTCTATTTTGTCTAAAGTGTATTTACTAGATATAAAGTCTAATTTCTTCGTAATAGAATCTCTTTCTATTACTAATTTTAAAATCTTCTTCTGTGTTTCTGTAATCGCTTTAGATATATTATTTAGCTTAATAGTTGCATAAATCTCTTTATTTCCTAAATCTGCGTTTTCTATGTCATATTTTAGATTTCGTTTATCTTTTTCAAGTGTAGTTAATGTCATTCTTAATTCCTTTATAGTGCCATCAATTACATTTAACCTTATTAAGAAATTCTTTACGTTCTTTTCGGCTCTAAGTTGTAATTCCTTGTTGTCTACAAGCAGTGTATTTTTTATAGCTCTATAAAAATCCATGGTTATTTAAGTATATTATACTTTTTATATACTATTATACTATAACTATAGAAAATAGTTATTTTATTATTCAGTATACACATATGGGTCTAATAT
>CAUYTX010000043.1:0-7287 GCA_963575665.1 Gammaproteobacteria bacterium
AATTCTAGGAGTGGTTTTTTTGTTTATGTAAGTGAACGTTATAACTATAAGGATACAATAAATGGCATTTTTAATATGATATATAATCGTTATAAGGGTATTGGTATTCCAGATTTTGTTTTATCACCATTTTTAAATATAGAAGATGATAGTGAAGTTATAAAAAAAATAACTGATAGAGAATATTTGGATTTTTTATCACCATATGTTATTTCTAAGGTTGTTAATAGTGAATATTTAACAGATGATGATGTAAATAAATTGGCTGAATATTTTATTAACACTGATAGGATTAGGGTTACATTACGACCACAAAACTATCTTAATTTTGTATATAATGTTACTGATGTTAGAATTATTGATTATGTATTGAAGGATTCATTTATAGTTGAATACATAGGGGTTTTAATGGCAAAATTACCTAAGATTAAAAAAGCACATTATGTTGCTCTTAAAATAAAAATAATGTTATCAGTAATATTATCAGATGACCTTAACCTAATCAAACGTCTAACAAAATCATCACTACCAGCTCGCCAATTTAGCAAACCACTCCAAATCAGTATTACGCTGACCCAATAACGCTTGCTCCTTTTCCTCCTCACCAGTCTTTGGCTGATGCTTCAACATCTTTTCAACAGGAACTCCCTTAGACATCAAATACTCAACATACTTATTAGCATCACGACCATATGGCTCAGCAATGTTTCCAGTGCTATTATTCGCATCAGTTAACTCAATACCATACTTCGTATAATCAAATACAACAATATGTAACGGGTCATCCAACTTAACACTTCCATCATCATTCTTATCAAAATGATTCCTATCTACAATATAATAAAAGGTAGATGTCTTTGAATCACGATACGATTGATACATCGTATTACCTGGTTGCCCAATACAAAAATCATAACCTCTACCAGTTAATCCACCAGTAGTATAAGATATACACTTACCAACCCCCAAACCATCATATATATCAATACCATTACCACTCCATATTGGCTTTTTCTCAGAATGAAAATCAGCAGCAACACTAGCCTGTATTTGACCAGACCTACGTATGTCATTTATCTTACCATGAATCTCCTCAGCAAATTTAAGAAAGTTATTATAAACTTCATCACCCATAACCAATCCACTCTTGTTCATCTGTATCGGCTTAACCTTTCTCAATTTCTCCAATTCATCATATTCATTAACAACATCAATAATCGTTTTTATATTCTTCTCCCAATTAACATATATGTAACACATAATGGGAATGTTCTTCTGATTCTGACTTGTATCACTCGCAGCCATATCCGCAATGATTGCATCAGCATTTTCTATACCTGCTTTTCTTAACATTGATAATCCCTGCATTTCTGTAGCCTTAGACTCTAATAAAGATGTGTAAATTTCTAGTAATCTCATAATAAATTAGTTTATATGATATAAATATATAAAAAAGTTGTATATTTAAAATTTAATCAGTATATTTGTAAAATGGAAGAAATTTGGAAAGAACATTACAACTTTGAAAATTATGAATTTTCAAATTATGGTAGGTATCGAAAAAGTAATACTAAATTTATTTTGAAACAATCCGTTTCAATTGATAAACATAAGAATAGAAAAGATGGTTATGTTAAAACAATGTTAAAAAATAAACATACTCAAATTAGGCAAAGTATACGTATTCATAGAATAGTTGCTGAATTATTTGTCAAAAATGATGACCCTATAAATAAAGTTACAGTAAACCATATAGATGGTAATAAAATAAATAACCATTATACAAACCTAGAATGGATGTCAGTAGCTGATAATAATCGACATGCACACATAACAGGCTTATCTGATAACGCAAAAAAATTAAACAAAGAAAATGTTATTATAATACGTAATTTATTTATTAATACCGATATAAGCATTAATGAATTAGCTAAAACATATGACGTTAATAATGAAACAATAAAAAGTTTATTGTTATATAAAACTTGGTGGTTTGTAAATGAAGACATTAAAGAGGATATTATTTGTAAAGTCCAAAAAAAAATTATTGCTAACATTGAAAAAAATAAAATAAACCCATCTAACATAACCGCTATATTAAACGACTATATTAATGGCAATTCTGTAACTGAATTATCAATTAAATACAATGAAACATTTTATAATGTAAAAAAACTTGTTACGTCATCTAAATTACCATCAATAGAAATTAAACCCAACGAAATATTCATAGATTTTAATGGATATAAATTTTCTAATATGGGACGAATAGTTTATAAAAATACACTGGTAAATAAATATTATTTTAGATTTAATAATGAAAAATTCTCATTACCAAAAATAATTGCAATCTTGTTTGTTGAAAACCCAAGTAATTTTAAACATGCTAAAATAATTGATGAATCATTACCTTTGACAGATAAAAATGTTATGTGGGTTTATCCATATATCTATATTCCAAACGAAGAAATTAAAAATGAAATAATTAAAAAATATGTTGATTCTGAATTAACTAGAATTCAAATACAAATAAAATACGGAGTCTCTAAAAAAGTTATAACAAAAATTCTTAAAGGGATTCCAATCAACCAATCAACAAAAATTAAACCTCATTTATGTAAATCATGCGGCACAACAAACCCTGAAAATTTTCAAATAAAAAGAAAAAGCATATGTAAAAAATGTGTACCCAAAGGAATATCTAAATATGTGAAAAAAGGTCCCAGAAAACCCTTGTGTAAAATATGCGGTACAACAAATTATGATGATTTTTATCAGGGAAGTAAAGGGTGGTGTAGAAAATGTAACAATGCTAAAAAATTAACCAAAAAAATTCCAAAAAAAAATTTTTGAAAATAGGGTACTCTTTTTTTTATATCATTTTTTACCCAGGAAAATTTCGTGAATATCATCATGGGCCCTATATCCAAGCCAAAAATCCCACATACGGGAGGTAGGTAACGGGGGGTCCTGGGGCACCCAGGGGGCTATATAAGACAATATAACCTATAAATGGTATATTGATATACTTGCATAAAAAAACGTGCTTAAAATGGTCGTATTGTTGTTTAAAAATAATAAACGCTTTTTAATTTTTATTATTTAGTTTTTTTAAAAAGTGTTTATATTTATAATTAAACTAAATAAAATGACTGAACAAGAAAAAAAAGAAAAACAAAAGGCTTATTATGTTGCTAACAAAGAACGTATTTTAGCAAAGAAAAAAGAATATGAAAAGAATAACGCTGAAAAAATAAAAGCAAAGAAAAAAGAATATGATTTAGAATATCGAGAAAACAATAAAGATAAAAACAAAGAATATAATAAAGAATATTATGATAAAACAAAACTTAAACGAAAATTAGAATATGAATTAAAAAAAAATGATTTAGAATATCAAGAAACAAAAAAAGAAAAACAAAGAATATATCAAAAAAATCGTAGAGAAAATGACCCATTATTTAAACTAACTAAAAATATACGTTGTTTAATTAGTTATTCATTAAAAAGTAAAGGGGTTAAAAAAATGACTAAAACTGAATTAATTTTAGGTTGCACATTTAACAAATTTAAAAAACATTTAGAATCTAAATTTGAATCTTGGATGACTTGGGATAACTACGGTTTGTATAATGGTACGTTAAATTATGGTTGGGATATTGACCATATAAAACCAAACTCAAAAGGTATTAATGAAAATGAAATTTTTGAGTTAAACCATTATACTAATTTACAACCTTTATGTAGTAAAGTAAACCGAGATATTAAAAAAGATAATATTTAAAACACGTTTTGATTATTTTCGATATAGGGCAAAAAAAAAGCTACCGATTAAGATAGCTTTTTAGTTAGTTGGTTATTGTTACCTTGCGTATTCTTCGCCAAAACATTTAAGGTATTTAATTTTGGCAATACCTAAAGTAATCATTCTAAAATCGTCTTCGATTGCTACACTACCACGACCACTTGTTTTTGTCTTATCTTTATCATAATAAGCAGGTGCAAACAAATTTAAGTCTTTTGCGTTATCTTCGCTTATTTCGTTTCCGTTGTGGTAAAATGCCAAACGTTTAACACTTTCAGTTTTTAGTATTTTACCGTCAAGCAAAATTTCTTCGGTTTTATCCGATACTACAAAAGTAGTTGAAATTCTACTTTTACCTTTCATTTCGTGTGCCTCAAAATCTTTGTTATCGGTTAGGTTTTGTACTTTGTTAGTGTAGTTATGGTTTAAGAATAAGTTACCAATATAAACACGTTTTTGTAGTTGCTTTTCGCCTTTAATAGTACGGCTTTGGCTTTCGTCAGTAACGTATTCAATAGCAATAGTAGTTGATTTGGTATAACTACCCAACAATTCAATAATTTTCAAGTCAGTTAATAAGTTCATTTTTGCGTAATCTTTTGAATTTTTCATAATGTTAAAATGTTAAAATTTGTTAAAATTGGTTTGTTGTTCATTCATTTGAACACTGCAAAGATAAAGTTATTTTTGGATATACAATAAAAAAGTTATTAACAATTAAATGTTAATAAGTTTTATTTTATTTTGTCGGGTGCATTAAAATATTCACGTACTTTGCATTGTCAAAGAGTTACAAAGACAGTGCGAGGGCATTGTGAGGTAGACTCCGACCTACCTTTTATTTTTTTATTTTTTTTACGCACATGTGCGTGTGTGTGCGTTAAGGTACAAAATTAAAATCATATATCAAAATAAAAAATGTTAAATTTTTGTTAATCTTTTTAACATTTCTTTATATCGATTTTAAGCCATTTTAAGATGTTAAATTAATCTAATCTATATCAATATACCATTTTAGTATAAAAGTGCCTTAAAAGTAAAATTATGGTTATTTTGGGGTATTGTGTTAATTTGTTTTGTTGGTGCAAATTAGTTTAATATGCTGCTGCTATATGGCACAAAAAAAAAGCTATCGGTTAAGATAGCTTTTGATATAGATACACTATTGTGTACATTAATTGTTGTCAAAATTCACATAAGCCATTTGCGTAGGTGTTAATTGACTTTCGCAATATTCAAGTGCTAATTGGTTAAGTTTATAGCTTGTACCATTCATCAAACCCTCTTCACGTCCATTTTCACGTTTTGGTGCAACTTGTGTGTGTGTAGTGAAACGTGTAGCACCCCCAAACAAACCCCAAAGATTTAACCCTACTTGATTAAATTCCGTTTCAATATCGGTGTACAAAGCGTCCATAATGTTAATAGAACGACTTGATTTTTTGGCTTGTTCGTCCATACTTGTCAAAACTCTATCGTGTCCTAACATTGCCTTAACCATACCATTTGCAAGTTCACGTGTGATAGGTGTACTTTCAAAAATTTCGTAAAGTCTAATTTGACGTAGGTTTTTAGCCAAAGCGGTTTCAATTAGCATCGGTATAGTACGCAATTTTTGTTCCAACGTAGCGGTGTGGCGAAATTTAGCATTTCCTGCTTTATAAAACTGAAAAAATTGATTTTGACAACGCATACATTTATCGCCAATACCAATAGACAATGACGTTGAGCCATCATTACTATCGATAATAGTAACGTATTGCGTTAGGGTATCGTTACCGATTTTGGTTTTACCATCGATTTTCAACTGAATAAACACTTTACGACCATCGTTAAGTGAACCCGCTTTTGAAATACTTAAATCATCGCCAAACGTTTGAATACCACGCAAAGCCAATTCTAAAATTTCGTGATTTTGTGATACGGTGTACCCCTCTTTAACTGAATTAATTGTATTGTCCGATTTGGTGTTTACCAAACCAAAATAAGGTGTTGGTTTTGGTTCGTAGCATGTACCACGCAAAGCACCATTTTCAAGGTTCAAAATCAATTCAAGGTTTTTGATACGATAAAGACCCTCTTTTTCGATTTTAAAATCTAAACCATTTTCCACTAAAATTTCTTGTACTTGTGTTTTGATTGAATTTTCCATTCTAATAAAGTTTTTACGATATAGCTTCGTTGCTTATCGGGTACAAATGTAATATTAATTTTGGTTAATTTACTATAATTTTTAAATTTAACATTTCATTAACGTTTGTTTACAAATTCTGGTTATAAGATTAAACAAAATATTTTATGAAAACTTTAACATTCCTTTAACGTTTCTTTAACATATTTTGACTTACCTTTGCATAGTCAAAGAGTTACAAAGTCAGTCCGTAGGGGCACTGAGCGGTAGACTCCGCCACGTCTATGTGGGTCGTGGGTCCGTTTGTGTTATTTAACAAACCTTTAACATTTTGCTATTGTTTTATTTAATACCTTTGCATTCTAATATAAAACAATATGGAAACTTTTACTTGTGTTAAATGTTTGGAAAAAAATGATGTGTGTGTTGATTGTTTTAACGAAACAACCAACGTTGATGAGGGTCGAATAGAATGGTGTTGTATTTGTGAAATGGTTTCACATTTTACCGATATTAATCCTTATGGTACTTGTCAATGTAATTAAATAATATAAGATACACAATTGTGTACATAACAATAAACCCCACCTATTAAGTGGGGTTTTTTTTATAGTGCTTCTTCTATTACTATTTCTAATAATAGTAAACCTGTAAATAATATAGTTAACAATATTGTTAACCCTATTATCGCTTCTCTATTTTTCCATAAATAAGCTAATTGTTGTTTAATGTACTTCATATCTAAAATCTACTATTATGTGTCCAATTACTTCTCTTGTGGAAACAATGGTTACTGCTACAACTCTCCATTAATATAATGGTTAAAAATAATGCTATTGCTATTGCATAAGGTCTAAAATTTTTCATTTTGTTTTATATTAGAATTAATAAATGCTTATTGACATTGTTTGATTTTGTTCGTAGGTTTGTCTTTCCCATTCCGTATCGGGATTTGTAAGGTCAAAATAGTAACGTTTTAGTTCTTCTCCTATCTTATCTAATCTAATCCTTTGCTTATCGGTACAAGGTCTATTAAAGGCTTTAATTGTATCTTTAACACAAACCTTACCTAACATATCACCACCTAAATAATTTCGATATGCTGACATTTTCTGCTCTTTAAAACCATAGTGTGTCAAGTCTATTTCAACTCCACCACCACGTGATGATTTTTCAAGTCGTAATGTAATTTTCTTTCCCATTTTATATAAGTTTTAAATTCAATACAAAGATAAATAAAAAAACCCATTATTGCTAATGGGATATTCTTAAAATTTTGTTAATTAAAATATGTTTCGTATTCATAGAATAGTTGCTGAATTATTTGTCAAAAATGATGACCCTATAAATA
>CAUYTX010000044.1:0-28798 GCA_963575665.1 Gammaproteobacteria bacterium
GGGTGCCTCGAAGAGGCGGGGTGGTTGTTTTTTGAGATTATTTTCAGAAACGAGGATAATTGGGGGTTTGCCGTGAATTTGAAGTCAAAAACCCTTAAATTAAAACAAACCACCCCGCTCCTGCGGAGCACCCCTCCTCATCAAGGAGGGGAGTTTAAAGGATGCCACGAGAATTTCGAGAGCGCAGTCGGCATTATTCCCAAGTTGCCGCTGTTATCTGAGGTGCTTTTTATGGTTTCCACCTGTCGACTTCCCTAACGCCAGTGCGCCTACTTGTCTTAGCTCTGATTGCGTTCTGTTGCCAGCTTCAGTATCCGCGTTGATGTCCGCTTCTTTTCTGTGGCCAGGTCGGGTTTCTATCACTCCTAGTAGAGCAGGGTTTGCACCTGCTACTTTTGAACAGTTAAGGAAGTCAATTTCTCCTCTCCCTAGTTTATTTGGCTTTTATGCGACCAATTTTGCTAGGAACGAATCGCACTTCTAAAGATAATAAGTTTTCAGAGGAGGAAAACCATTAAAGGAGATAGAACTATAGGAAGCGGTGTAGGCACCCGTGGAGAGCCAATACAACCGATCTCCTATTTCTAATGAGAATGGGAGTTGATAAGGATAATCTTCATACATGATATCTAAACTATCGCACGTAGGCCCTGCTAGGATCACACCTCCACTCTTACCAGTGCGGTTCGTGTAAAGAGAGTATTTGATCGATTCCGATAAAGTTTCTACGAGTCCATTGAACACACCTGCATCTGTATAGACCCAACGTTTCAAATCAGTTTTTGATTTTTTTGCAATCAAAACCACTTCGCTGACGAGTACTCCTGCTTCACCAACCAAACCGCGCCCCGGTTCTAAATAAATTGCTGGTAGAGTGTTTCCAAAGTGTTCTGCTAGATAGCGATCAATTTCCTCTGCGTATACATTGAGTGGATTACTTTTGACGAAATAGTCCGCGGGAAAGCCTCCACCCATGTTGATTGCATGCGAGGTTGGATCCCATTTTAATGCCTGAAAAATCTCACGAACTTTTGCAAGGGCTGCATCCCATGCAGGGATTTCTCTTTGTTGTGAACCAACGTGGAATGAAATTCCATAAGGTTCTAACCCTAATTCTTCTGCGAGTTTTACCAGATCGACTAGCATCCGTGGTTGACAACCGAACTTCCGGGAGAGTGGCCAATCAGAATCGGAAGTCACCGCATCCATTAACAATCGAAAAAACACACGAGAACCAGGAGCAGCACGTGCTAAGTTTCGAATGTCCAATTCACTGTCCGTTGTGAAAAGCTTTACCCCCTTTTCGTAGGCATCTCGTACGTGTTTTTCTTTTTTTATAGTATTTCCAAAACTAATGCGATCTGGCGAAACTCCTATTGCGATTACCTGCTCTAATTCGTAGATAGAAGCCACATCAAAAAATGCACCCAAGTCCCGAAGCAAAAGCAGTATTTCAAGGCCTGGATTGGCCTTGACGGCATAATAAATTTTTGCTTTTGGAAAACACCAGGAGAACCGTTGAAATTTCGTTCGGATTCGATCTTTCAAAACTACTAAAAAGGGAGTTTCTTGGGTTTCCGAAAATTGTAAAACACTTTCCCACTCCTGGTGAGAAAAACCACTTGGGCGCATCTTATCAACACTCTCAGAAATGGCTCATCTTATTTTAGTTTTTTGGCTAAAGAAATCATTGGATTGGCTGCGGACACATTGACTGTGGCAGTAGAAGCAGCTAATTCTTCTTCAAGAGCACCCACTTCACCATGAAAAGAAGCACCGCTCCCGGGTTCAATTTCTTTTATCTCAGTGGGAAGACCAATCTTATCCAAAATGGCGATAAATGGATCCGGATTGAGCTCTTCTACATTGACCATCGTTTGTGGATCCCAAATGCCTTGGGCTACCAACATGGCTGCTGCTACTGGGGGCACACCAGCTGTGTAACTAATACCCTGCGATCCGATTTCTTCGAAGCAACGTGCGTGGTCTGAAACTTGATAAATCAAGATTTCACGCGGTTTACCATCCTTCCAACCTTTTACGAAATTCCCAATGCAGGTGTTTCCGGTGTACCCGGAAGCCAACGTCATTGGATCAGGAAGAACTGCTTTGACTACCTTGAGTGGAACTACGGATTGTCCCGTAGCTAGCGTCACGGGCAAATGGGAAAGCAAACCTAACGTGCGCAATACCGTAAACACGTTGATGTAATGATCCCCAAATCCCATCCAAAAACGAATGCTGTTGGCATCAATATTTTTGGAAAGCGAGTGCAACTCATCATGTCCGTTCAAATAAATGGATTGCTTTCCTACGACTGGAAAATCATAAACGCGTTTGACCGCATGTGTGGGATACTCTTTCCATTGTCGATCAATCCAAGTCCAGACTTTGACAAATTCGCGAAAATTAATCTCAGGATCAAAATTAGTTGCAAAGTACTTTCCGTGACTACCGGCGTTGACGTCTAAAATGTCGATAGTATCGATTTTATCAAAATAGTGTTTTACTGCTAAAGCACAATAGGCATTTACCATGCCCGGATCAAAACCAACGCCAAGAATGGCGGTTAATCCTTTTTCAGCACAACGATCTTTCCGTTTCCATTCATAATTGGCATACCAAGGAGGCGTCTCACACACCTTGTCTGGTTCTTCGTGAATAGCAGTATCCATGTAGACGGCCCCCGTTTCTAGGCAAGCCTCTAAAACAGACATATTGATAAATGCCGCCCCAAGATTAATCACGATCTCGGAATTGGTTTCTTGAATTAATCGAATGGTCTCTGGAATATCTAATGCATCCAAAGAACGAGCATACATTCGACGATTCTTATCCTTCAAACTCCCTTTTTCTTGAATGCTCTCTAAAATCCCGTGGCATTTGGATACTGTGCGAGAGGCAATGCAAATATCCCCTAATACATCGTTATTCATCGCAGCTTTGTGCGCTGCCACATGGGCAACCCCACCCGCGCCGATAATTAATACATTCTTTCGCATGGTAGCTTTCCTAACGAAACTAAATTTCAAGAGAGTGCACGTTTGAAATCTGTGTACCCAAATTTCTTAATTCGTTCCAAAGAACCGTCTAGGTGTTTTACAACAATGCTAGGCATGGCCACCCCGTTAAACCAGTTCTTTTTGACCATGGAGTAGCCGCCCGCGTCGGCAATTCTTACTTCATCCCCAACAGCCAAACGACCTGATATAGAATACTCTCCGAAAACATCTCCCGCCAAACAAGTTCTTCCTGCAATAAAAGTTTTGTACTCCCCAGACTCTGGCCACGACAATTTTGGATGAGTTCGATACACCAAATGATCTAGGAGGTGAGCTTCTACGGAGGCATCTACGATAGCGATATCCACTTCATTTCTCACAACATCTAACACCGTGGCTACCAATTCTACCGATTTCGTAACCACGGCTTCCCCGGGTTCTAAATAGACTTGAATTTTAAAAGTTTGTGACAGTTTTTTAAGTGCTTCACAAAATACTTCCAAGGGATAACCAGGCGAAGTAAACGCAATGCCACCACCTAGGCTGATCCATTCCATTTTTTTCAGTAAATCAGAATATTTTTCCCCAATTTTTTCAATAGAAGAAACAATGTTTTCTGCATCGCTATTCTCACAGTTAAAATGAAACATCACCCCGCTTAAAAAGGGAACGACTTTCATCACATCGTCGTATCCAATCACACCTAATCTTGAATATTTTCTGGCGGGATCTGCAAGATCAAAATGCGAATAACTCAAACCGGGGTTAACACGTAAGCCAACACGAATTCCCTTTAAAAGATCACGATATAAAGTCAACTGAGAAATAGAATTAAAAATCACTTTGTCTGCAAACTTTCGTACTTCTCGAATATCCTCTCTCGAAAAACCTACACTGTAGGCATGTACTTCTTTTCCGAATTTCTCATATCCAAGCCTTGCTTCAAACAAAGAACTACTGGTGGTTCCAGATAGGTATTGTCTCATCAGATCAAAAACACACCAGGTCGAAAAACATTTCAACGCTAAAACAGACTTGGCACCAGAAAGCTCTCGAACTTTCTGAATAATCTCTAAATTTTTGAGAAGGACACTCTGATCAATTAAGTAATAGGGAGTTTTCACTAAGATCCTTTTTCTTTTAATTCTATCATGCAAGCATCCAAAGTGATATCTTTACGTCTGGTCTACCGTGGTGATACCCCAATGCAACTGCACCCCGCTACCTCTGAAGAGCTCCCTAGCATGTTTGACGCCGCCGCTTTAGAAGCTGAGTTAACGGCGGGTCAACCTCCTGTCAAAGTTTTCCGCACTGCACTGAAATTTGCCAATCAAGCTCTTCGAGAACGCTTTTACCAAGGTATTCCTGTACTTCACTTGGTTTCGTTACGAGTTCTGCTAATAGATGCTTTGCTAAAACGGTCTTGGCAACTTTATGGTTTGCCAGAGGAACCCGCAGACACACTCGATGGCTCTATCACACTCTTGGCAGTGGGTGGATACGGAAGGGGAGAATTGCACCCGGGTTCAGATGTCGATCTGATGATCTTGATCCGAAATACGACAGAAGAACTCCAAGGAAAAATTGCTGTTTGGATCACTTTTCTTTGGGACATTGGTTTGGAGGTAGGTCACAGTGTTCGCTCCGTGGAAGAGTGTGTAGAAGAAGCACAAAAAGATATCACGGTAGCCACGAACCTGATGGAAGCACGTCTCTTGCTGGGACCTACCTACTTGCTGATCTCCATGCAAGAGGCTTTCAAGCACGCCAACGTGTGGCTAGGCCGTCCATTTTTCGAGTCAAAACGTACAGAACAGATTACTCGACATAAGAAGTACGACAACACTGCTTACAACTTAGAACCCAACATCAAAGAAGGGCCTGGAGGTCTTCGCGATATTCACATGATCGGATGGGTCGCAAAACGTCACTTTGGTGTTGTGAACTTGCATGGTTTAGTAGACGTGGGTTTCCTCACCGAAAGCGAATACGAAACTCTCCTGGAGGAACAATCTTTTCTTTGGCGAGTCCGTTGGGGTTTGCACCTGATTGTTGGGCGTCGCGAGGATCGGCTTTCGTTCGAGCATCAAAGGACGTTGGCCAAACAGTTTGGCTACCAAGACACCCCAAAAGGCTTAGCAGTAGAGCAGTTTATGAAGCTCTATTACCGAACCGTACAACAAGTTGGCCGCCTCAATGAAATGTTGCTCCAACTTTTCGAGGAAACGCTTCTTCATCCGGATCGCGAAGTATCTGTGGTGCCCCTAAATCGTCGATTTCAAGCCAGAAGCGGTTTTTTAGAAGTTCAACATGATTGGGTTTTCCGTCGCTATCCCTTTGCGCTTTTAGAACTATTTTTGATCATGGCGCAACACCCAGAACTAAGTGGGGTGCGAGCCACTACCATACGTCTAGTACGAGATCACCTGTTCTTGATTGATGATGCTTTCCGAGCCGATTTAGGCAACCGTAGCCTATTCATGGAACTAATGCGTCAACCCCGTGGCATCTACCACGAACTTCAGCGCATGAATCGTTACGGCGTATTGGCTGCCTATTTGCCTGTATTTGGTGGTGTAGTCGGACAAATGCAGCACGATCTATTTCATGCTTACACCGTTGATGAACACATCCTGCGAGTGGTCAACAACCTTCGGAAGTTCTTTGTACCGAAGTATGCGGAAGAAAATCCCCTTTGCACTCGCCTTGCTTCCACTTTAGCAAAACCTCATTTGCTCTATCTTGCAGGGTTGTTTCATGACATTGCCAAAGGGAGAGGTGGTGACCATCCCACTTTGGGCGCAGTAGACGCTTTAGACTTTTGCAAAACCCACGGATTACCTGCTTTTGATTCTAGGCTCGTGGCTTGGCTGGTCGAACATCATGTACTCATGTCACGTACTGCTCAACACCAAGACATCATGGATCCTGCTGTCGTGGATCGCTTTGCTACGAAGGTAGGAGATACTCTGCACTTAGATTACTTGTATTTGCTGACCGTAGCAGACATCCGTGCTATCAACCAGACCTTGTGGTCAGATTGGAAGGGTAGTTTACTAAGTGACCTCTATCAGGCGACACGACGTGTTTTGAGGAGAGGTATTTCTAGTGTGCCCGACTTAGCAGAGCGTATCCGAGAAACTCAAGAAGAAGCTCGTAGAAAATTGACCACGTTTGGTGCTATCCCAGCGCGGATCGATGCCCTTTGGCAAACTTTTGAGGATGATTTCTTTATCCGTTACACCGCAGAAGAGGTGGCTACCAATACACAAGCAATTCTCACCCACGGGGATGGTCCACTACCACTGCTTTTAACTCGGCAACGAACTCGTCGTGGTGGCACAGAAGTTTTTGTGTACACCCACGACCGAGACGGGTTGTTTGCGCTCATTACAGCGGCTTTAGACCAATTCTTCTTGAGTATTTTGGAAGCGCGCATCATCACTACTCGCCACGGCTACACCTTAGACAGTTACATTGTCCTAGAAGAAAAAGGTGAATTAGTCACTGCTCCTCGCCTCGAAGAAATCCGAAAGGTTTTGCGTGAACGACTTGCCGAGACAGCTCCTGTTCCTCCGCCCCTGAAACGACGAGCTCCTTTGGTCATGAAACATTTTCCTGTGAGTACTACCGTTCTTTATACCTTGGACGAAAAGAACCATAGAACTGTCATGGAAGTGGTCAGCCAAGATAGACCTGGCCTATTAGCTCGGATCGGACAAGCTATTTTGAGTTGTGGTGTTCGAGTACAAAATGCAAAGATTGATACGATGGGTGCTAGGGCAGATGATACTTTTTTTGTAACCGATCGCAACAACCAGCCTCTAAATGAATCTTTGCGGGAGCGACTGAGAACGGCCATTGTAGACTGTCTTGATAAACCGTAGGTTTTCTAACCTTGACAAAGTTTACTTAATAAGTAGATTAGTAGGGAATTAGAGGAAATTGTACTATGCCAATAGGTTCAACACTTACTCGGGGATTGCTTGCTGGAGTGATCTTACTCTCTGGTGCTGAGACAACTCTAGCAGGGGGAGCAGTTCCTGCTTCCCTATTTACTCCAGAAAAAGGATTTCACGTTCGGCCCATGACGGATGAGGAGCGGGTCTCAGCCATGTGTGTCTTAGGCGCGACCGCAGGAATGACGACTACCTATCTGGTCGGCCCAAGCGAAGTTATCATGCTAGTGGTAGGTGGGATGGTGGTACCGTCCTCGTCCTCTATCTTGTTCCTAAGTTTATTTGGCACTGTTGCCGCTGCAGGGTGCACGATTGGTGCATTGGCTACTCCGGCAACCTCTTGGCTTTCTCGTCATTTAGGTACCCAGTAAGATGCACACATTAAAACCCTCTTGGGCACTGGTAGCCGCTCTCCTTTTTGTCTTGCCTGCATTCGGTGAAGAGGCAAAACAGGAAGAGTTATCAGATGCCACTCAGGCAGGCATTGGTTGCTTGGTTACTTCTGGAGCCACTGTCTCTGCTTCTATGGCTGCGGGGCCTACAGAACTGCTCATGATCGCTGCAGGTGGTCTTTTGGTACCTTCCGGTTCTACTGCGTTAATGGTTGGATTGACGGCCACTCTATTCGCTGCGGCTTGCAGTGTTGGAAGTACTGCAACTCCTGCAGTGCTTTGGTTGACGGAGCAGGTTAACAGCTTCTTAGACTATCGTTCTAAGGTGGCTACCCCGGCGGCTACTCTACCCCTTGTCTCTTTAGCCAGTGTGGCACGCTAAACCGGAGAGTAAAACCATGTATTTTCTAAAAAATCAGTGGATGCAGCAGGTTACTTTGGGGGTTTGCCTTTTTAGCACTACGGTCGCTTATTCAGTAGAAACCCAAACAGTCGAAATGTCGGATGCAGCTGCACAAGGAGTAGGTTGCTTCGTAGTGGGCACCTCTAGTTTGGCCGCTGCCTACGCATTAGGACCTACCGAGCTCATGATGTTAGCTACTGGAGCTGTCATTGTTCCCTCTTCCTCTTCTTTACTGTTTATTGCACTTGGAGGAATTTTGGGTGCAGGTGCGTGCAGTGTGGGGGCTTCTCTGACTCCTGCAGTGTTGTGGGCAAAAGAGAATAAAGCGAGCTTATTAACTAGGAAGGAAACGACTCCACCGCCGCAACCCATGACTGAATCTGAAATACAAAGCACGGGTTGTTTGGCTGGTGTCTTGGGATTTGGTGCTATTACCATTGCTGCAGCTCCGACTGAGATTGTAATGTTGGCTGCTGGAGGAGTAACCTCTCCTTCTAGTACCTCTTTGCTGTTGATGGGTATCTTAGGAACCGTTGTTCCTGCTAGTTGCACGGTGGGTGCAGCCGCCGCGTTGCCTGTCGTGGCACTATACGATCGCTTTGACCTAGAGGCAGTGAAGCAAAAGATTGCCTCAATCTTTGGTTTCGGGAGTCCTGCTCCTGCACTTGCAGAATCTCCTGGTGATCGTTTGTTAGCAGCCCGGGCTCCGCAGTGACGATTGGAGATTTTATGGCATACCAACAAATCATTCGACAAGGAACCGCTGCCCTCTTGGTTGGGTGGCTTGGAGTTGGTGCTGCGGCAGAGGTTGCGCCAGTTGCTGATTCTCTTTCGGATAGTGAGATTTCTAGTTTTGGGTGCATTGCGGGAGGTACTGGTTTGCTGACGGCTGGATACGTGGCTGGTCCGAGTGAAGCTATCTTGCTTTGGGGAGGAGGATTGCTCGTTCCTTCTGGAAGTACTGTGCTTGCTGTTTCGATGGTAGGTGCTCTTGGTGCTGCGGGTTGCTCGTTGGGTGCTACGTTGGCTCCGGCAGTAACTTGGGCGTATCAACGTTCTTCCCAGTGGTTAGCGTCTCCGTAAATTGTGGTTTTTAGTAGTGGAAAATTTAGAAAAGCCCACATGGGCTAGATCAGTTCCCTGACCTTCCCTGTTCGACAGGGCTTTGCGAGGATACTTATGAAAATTGCTGTATTTTGCTTGGCTTTACTTCCTTTCGTTGTCAATGCTGAGAGTGCACCAGTTGCGGCGGCTTCTACACCAGCAGCTACTGCTCCAGATCCGAACAGTTCTTCTTGGAAATCGGTTAAGACCGCTTTGGGGGTGGTGGGTGGCGTAGTGGTCGCAGATTGGATCATGGGTGGTACTTTGGTGTCTTCTTTGCTCGGTAGAGCTCCTGCTGTCCCCGCAGGCCCGGTGGTGTATTCACCAGAAGTGTTGGGTGCCCGTGCTGCAGGTGCTGTTTTGGGTGAAATGATCGCGCCAGCCACGGCTTTGCGAGATGTGGCTGCTCGTCAAGACATGTTGTACACCTTGGTGTTGGGTGTTGGTGCCGCTGCGGGAGGCGTCCTTGCCCACATGTCTAATACTCCCAAGGCTTCTCAGTAGAAAAATTCTTACGACAGCAGCCTACCCAAGGCTGCTGGTGCTTTGGAATACTGTTCGGGCAATAGAGATTCCTCACGCTCGCACCAAGCAGTCCAAATCGGCGTTTTTCCTGAAGATTGAATCCACAAAGTTCGCAGGTGCTTAGGAAAACTAGATTGATTTCCTCCTGCCCAAGAGGCATGGGTAAGTAACAAAATTATCGATTTTCTCCAGTGGTACTCAGACTGCAACGTAGCAGCCCGTTTTAACAATTCTGTTGGTTCTTTCAAACCCAGCGTAGTAGTTGAAAAGAGTGATACCAAATCACTTGGTTTAGAAAATGTTTGAATCTCATCATCTACCAATGCCACTGGAATTCTCTTTCGTCTTAATGTGTGCACTACTGCACTAGCAGATGCTCGCAGTAGATTTACGGATTCTTGGTCAGGCAATCCACCGATGACTAGAATCGTCGGACGTAAATAAGGATGTTTTTGTTTTTTTGTCCGAAGAGGAGTAATCGGGTATCGCAACAAACGACGTTGCGTAGGCGTCAAGTTAGGCAATACAAAAGAGTGTGATAACCGCAAAGGCAAACTAGGGTCTGCTGCCACTGCCTCTGGTCCTAGTATTTCCAGCAATGTAACCAGCGAATTGTCGATCGTTTCAGTAGATTTTTCGAGAAAATCAAAAGGAGGAGGAATGTTAGTAGGGGATAAGCTTTCACCCTGACCTAGAGATTCCTGCAAACTCCTCCTTGCGTCTCGTAGGGAAGTACCTTCGGGGGAAGACCACGTGTATCCAGGAAACCCTTGAAACAATATGGCTATTAAACCTACTTGCGATGGTGCTGGCCAATGCAATGATTGAAGTAATTGAATTTTTCCCCAACTTGGAGTTTTCCTAAACGAAGCCCATCCGTTAGGCAGCACACCATCACCTAGCAAAGTTCGCACGTCCCGAATCCAAGAAAGTGGAAGATCAATATCCAATCGATGTAATGCCATTAGGGAAGCAGGCAGCGTGCTAGAAAGTGGGGAGACCGATTTTTTCAAAGGAAACAAATCCCGGATTTCCCAAATTCGAACGGTATCTTGTGCATGACTTGAGACTAAAAAGTGACCCACTTTTGCCCAAGCCAAACGCCAAGCATAGCCTTCTTCGGCATTAAAACGCCGCAACACTGGAGACGGGCCATTTGGTTCCCAAATGCGTAGAGTGCCGTCCAGAGAACCAGAAGCAAGTACTCGCCCATCAGGTGACCAAGCTACCTCTAAAACTGCAGCCGCATGACCATTCAACCGTCGGTGTGACACGCCAGAACGCAAAGACCACAGTCGCACGCTTTTGTCTTGCGATCCAGAAGCTAGGAAGGAACCATCAGGAGCCCAAGACACGCTATACACACATGCGGCGTGTCCCTCAAATACTGAAAGTGTGCGACCTTCCTCGGAAGACCACAGGTACACAGTACCATCTTGTGATCCCGAAGCTAGATTTTTGCCATCTGGTGACCAAGCCACACTACGAATAGGCTCTTCGTGTCCACGGAGACAACGTACCTCTCTAGTCGTTTCTGCAGACCAAAGTCGGATGGTTCGGTCTGCTGCACCAGAAGCTAACGTTTGTCCGTTTGGAGACCAAACTAATGCGGAGATTGCGCCACGGTGTCCGACTAGCCGATGTAAATCAATACCATCATCTGTCGACCAAAGTGAAACTTCACCGTTTTCCCTTCCTACTGCAATGAAGTCATCGTCCGGTGACCAAGCAATGGCATGTACAGCCTGTTCTGAGTCTGATTCTTGCGGGTGTATTGGATCTTTCCAAAGGAGTTTTCCTTCTGTTAGATCCCAACAACGGAGAGAACCATCTAAGTGGCCACTGGCTAGTTTTCGACCATCCGGAGAAATGGAAAAACAAGGTGCCCCCAGAAGAGTACTGTCTCCAATGATTAGTCCTAGATTATTGTGTGTCGCATTGCTAAGTCGAGGAGCCCACGGTAACGACCGACGACCCAAAGTGGCCACTTGTCGTGATATCCAAAGATCTGCTTCTGAGATTTTAGACAGGGGACTTTTCTTTCCAGTCTCCAGTGCAGCTAAGGTTCCCTCTCGAGTGATCGCAAAGAGTTCGCTACTGTCTTCCGACCAAGCTATCTCCCTGATATTTCCCATGTTCCTTGTCAGACATTGCATGGCACTCTTTGGGTCTTCTAAAAACCACACTTCTCCTTTGGGGGAGCCAATCGCCAAGGTGTTTCCCGTGGGAGACCAAACCACGCTAGAAACATTACCTGCTGCGCCTTCGAGTCTTCGAATTTCACCTCCGGTGGCTACAGACCAAAGACGCATCGTCTGATCTCGCCCATACGAAGCAAGCCTGCGACTGTCTGGAGACCAAACAAGGTGTTCTACTCGTCGGGAATGACCTGTTAAGTAACCTAATATTTGACCGTTGTTTGGTGACCAGAGAAAAATACGGGGATCTTCCGAACCGGACGCCAAACACCTTCCATTCGGTGCCCATGCCAAACTCCAAAAAGGACTGGCGCACCCTTCAAAGCGTCTCAGCTCTGTTTGGTCTTCAATAGACCAGAGCCGAATAGTTTGATCTTCCGAGCCAGAAGCCAGAATTTGGCTACCGGGTGACCATGCAAGGCAGGAAACGACTCCACCATGCCCTACTAAATCGGCTAGTTCGGTACCATCACGTGACCAGAGACTCACCTCATCTCCGGAGGCAGAAGCAAGAAGACGACCATTGGGAGACCACGCTAATGCTTCTATGGGCCCAACGTGTCGTCTTTTTCTCCAAAGGACAGTTCCCTTTGCGCTAAATACATGAAGGCTGCGATCATCTGCTGCAAGTGCTACTCGGTTTGCTGACCAAGCAGCACAATGTACTGTATTTTGTATCAGCCTCGTCCGCTGTTGGTTAGCCATTTCGCCCTAGTTTCTAGGTTGACATCTTCCCTACCCTAAAAGACCTTACAAGGATATCTTTTTTTTAATATTCATAGGAGTTACGCAGTTGGATTCACAAGTTACTGATTTCGTTGGATTTATTGTTTTTGACGAAAAACAAAATTTTTTATAAAAATCAAAGACTTATATTTTCAACTGCGTAACTCCTATAGACAAAGAATGCGAGGTACTCCATAAAAAATCTTAATTGTGTGTCTTGCTCAGGAACGCAAGGTAGCTCCTGTTCGTGCATCTCGGATCGCAGTAGGACAATTTGCTCCACCTAAGGCACCATGCAAAACGAGTCTAATCTTCTTGCCAAATATTCGCCGAATAGCCAGTGGGCCTTTTAGGGGACGGTGTCCCGAAAGGTTGGCACTGGTCGAAACTAACGGATGTCCCACTACCCTACACAAAGCAGAAGATAGCGAATGGGCAGTTACTCGAACTGCGAGTGTGTCACGTCCGCCAGTGAGCCAAAAGGGTACATCTGGATTAGCAGGCAAAATCCAAGTGACTGGTCCCGGCCAAGTGGCCAAACACCGTTCTAAAACCTTTTCTTCTACTGGTGCTAAGTAAGGCTCTAGCTGTTCATAACTCGAAGCAATCAAAATTAGACCTTTTGATTTTGCACGACCTTTGAGGGCTAATAATTGTCCTACAGATATTTGGTTTCTTGGATCGCAACCTAAACCATACACGGCCTCGGTTGGATACGCCACGATTCCTCCAGAACGTACAATGGCTGTTGCCCGCCGCAGAACAGTTGCACTACACCAAAATTTTGCAGCCACAAGCTAAATCAATTTCAACAGGGGAGGTTTTACGAATAGTTTCATCTTTTTTAGCATGCAATACCAAAAACGTACTCGGATCGAAGACCACCACATCTTTAACACCTTGTGACAGATAAAAAGGAGGCGCAATCTCCAAATCTTTTGCTTCGTAACCTTTACTGACCACTTCAATGACCGCTTCTGGAATCATTGTCAACGCGGAATCTTGTTCTCCCTCGCTGGGCTCCCGACAAAAAATTGAGATATCCGGCCGTTTTAGTCCCATTGGAAATTGAATATACACATCTAATGCGCACACACAGTCGCATCCTAAAGAAACGGAATTAGATTTGGTGATCCCGTGTGCAATCCGTGTGATGTGTTTTTGATGGCGATAAAGTGTTTGTGCTTCCCACATTGGGAGACCATTGACAATTTCTAATCGAATCCCAAGTTCACCTGCTTGAAATAGCCACGGGGCGAGGCCCATCAGGTTTCTTCCTTGAATTGAGCGGGATCCAAATGATGTCGGTGCAATATTCGGTAAAATTCAGTTCGATTGCGTTTTGCTAATCGGGCGGCATGAGTCACATTACCTTGGGTCAACCGAAGGAGACGGATTAGATAATCTCTCTCGAAATCGCTCTTCGCTTCCTCTAAAGAAGGAATCTCCTGGGGTTCACCGCGAAGCGCACGAGCTACCAGCACAGGAGGGATCACTGGGCCACTCGACAGTGCAACCGATTGCTCAATGACATTGTACAACTGTCTTACATTTCCAGGCCAGGGGGCTTGCACCAAGAATTCCAATGCCTCTGGAGCGAAACATAACTCTTCTCGGCCGTAACGTTTAGCCAAAATGTCTAAAAAATGATCTGCCAAGAGCAAAATATCTTCTGGACGTTCTGCTAGGGAAGGCAAACGCAAAGTAACTACACAAAGCCGATAGTAGAGATCTTCGCGAAAACGCCCTTCCTTAGTTTCTATTTCTAAATCTCGATGGCTGGCACACAAGATCCGCACATCAACGGGTACATTTTGTGTTGCACCTACGGGACGAACTTGCCTTTCCTGCAAAACACGAAGCAATTTAGCCTGAAAAGACAAAGGCATGTCTCCTGCCTCGTCTAAAAATAGGGTACCTCCCGCAGCGGCCACAAATAATCCCTTGTGGGCTGTCACCGCGCCAGTGAAAGCACCTTTCACGTGTCCAAACAATTCAGATTCGAGTAAATGTTCTGGCATCGCAGCACAGTTGAGTGCTGAAAAAGGGCCTCGTGCCCGTCGGCCTGCCAGGTGAATCGCCTTTGCCAATAGTTCCTTTCCGGTGCCACTTTCCCCATGAATAAATACGCTGGCATCTCCTTCTGCGACTCGACGGGCCTGCGAAAGCACTTCTTCCATGGCATGACTACGAGTCAGGATTTCCGATCGCCAATCTCCGCTATCCTTGGGAGACTCTAAAGCTCGGAGTCTCACCGCAGCTTCGATCTGCTCCAACAGCAGTTTTGGATCAAAAGGCTTCGTTAAAAAGCCAAAAATGCCACGTCGGGTGGCCTCTACCGCTTCTGGAATGGTTCCATGTGCTGTAAGAATAATGACTGGCAAGGTAGGATGTCTGCGGCTGACTGTATCAAATAAAGCAATGCCATCCATGCCATCCATTCGCAAATCTGTGAGCAAGACCTGCGGACGAAAAGTAGGCAACATTGCCAATGCTTGTTCCCCTCCCCCGGCCGTGCCCACTTCGTAGCCCGCGGCATTGAGACGAATGGCAAGCAAACGAAGAAGGTCCGGATCATCGTCGACTACCAAGAGTCGAGATTTGGGAAGATTAGTGGCTTTTCCGTTCATCCATACTCTTTTCAATAGAAGTTAAATCACGGAGTTTTCTCCGCAATTCCGCTACCTCTCGGCGAGCCGTTTCACGGCCTTCGCGAGCTTCTTCCAATTCTCTTTGCAAAACACGTATTGCGGTGTCTTGGGTTTTTGGGGATCCTACACTGAGAGACTCGCACGCCAACAAATCCGCTTCAACTTGCATCCTACGTTCTCGTTCCCGCGCTAAAGAAAGCAAAAGATCAGCAGATCTCCGAGCCTCTCGAGCGCGTTTCGGAGTCTGGCGCAAAAAAGCCTCAAGTAAGTAAATAGCTCGGGTTACTTCTCCAGGTTGATTACTCTCTATCCACCGTGCCGCTAAACGTGGCACTGTCCAAACGTTTCGAATTTTGGGTAGAGAAATAGTTTCTCTCCCCTCTGAATTAGAAAACGTGCTAAGACCTCGTAAAATTATCGTTTCTTCAGGGGTCAAAGTTGGCGTTAGCTCTGGTCGGACTTCTGTAGATTCAATAGGGAATTCTTCAATGACGGGCTCTTCTGCAAAAAGCACTGAAGGTGCAAATCCCATGATTGCCCAAATTAAAAAAGCGATCACACAACACCCCCAGCAGTTGGCAAAATCACTTGGAGGCAAGCACCTGATAATTCTCGGGGGGAGACTACTGCGATCTGTCCTTTGTGTGCGTGTACATACTCTTGAGCAATGGATAAACCAATGCCAGTCCCTTTGAGATGACCACCGCGCGCCCGCCGGCCTTGGTAAAAAGCTCGAAATACTTTTTCCCGTTCTTCGTCTGTGATCCCAGGGCCAGCGTCTTCTACTTCTAGTATGACCTGCGTTTCTCTTTGCTCCAATCTCAAAACCAGCGCGCCCCCCTCTGGCGAAAACTTTACTGCATTGGAAAGTAGGTTATCCACTACGACACGCAACTTCTTAGCATCCCCACGGAGGGTAACTCGAGTGAGGATCAGCCGAAGTGCAAGAGCTTTGGCAATCATGGCTGGACGATGATCCGCAGCAACCTCTCGAACCAACGTATCTAAAAAGACCGGCGTAGCCAATAACGCACCATGTTCTGAACGCGCCAGACTAAAATTAAGTAGATCCTCAATAAGTCGATGTAAATTAGCAGCATTAGTCTTCAAAATTGCGACGATCTCACTTTGTCCAGGAGATAATTCTCCTACGACACCCTCTGCCAACAAATTGGTGCCTTCTCGCAAAGCAGTGAGTGGTGTTTTGAGCTCGTGTGAAACTTGATGCAGAAACTTAGTCTTTTCTTCTTCTAACTCTACTAAACGTTTGCGAAGCCAATTGAGACGTTCCCCTAGCTCTCGTAGGTCTCGTGGTCCCTGCACGACTACTGGAGTCGCGAACTCGCCATCTCCTAATCGGTGCAGTGCCATGTCAACCTGCCGAATTGGCCGATTAATCAAGATTACAAACAGTGCAGCGAGGAACAGTGCTGCAGGACCCAGTGCGACGGCCTGCCAATACAAGAAATATTGTGCTTTGGCTGTGGTGTGTTCCATGATTTCGACTTCACGTTCAATTAAGGCCTTGCTGTCAGTAAGTACTGTTTTCGAAAGCGCAGAAAGATCAGTTAGGTCGCGAACGGCATTGGGTAACAATTCTGGTTCGGGGCGAGCGTCGGAGAGGTGAGTTCGAACCTCGCTAGCTAACTTTGTGAGGTGTACTAAGCGGTGGCGTTGCACTTCGTCAAGTGGCAACGCTGCTAACTCTTCAGAGGTGCGGGAGAATGCTTCGTGGGTACGGCGATAAAGATCTAATAGTGGGATATCTCCTACTACTTGGTATTGGCGTACTACCCGTTCCATATCGGTGACTTCTTCTACCAAAGCGGAACTGGCGCGGGTAGCCGTCATGGCCCGAAAAACAGCAGATTGGCTTTGAATCGATAATCGTTGAAGATGCACGGCAGTGTATACCAAACCTCCAATAGGAGGCAAGGCCACTAAGCCAAACCCGAAAAGGGTCAGTTGTAATAAGGAGCGAGGTAAAAAAATCATGATAGCCAACGTGGCGCGCCCAAGAGGATTCGAACCTCTGACCTTTGGCTTCGGAGGCCAACACTCTATCCATCTGAGCTATGGGCGCAAAAAACGCAGTCTGCAGTAAAAAATGGCGCGCCCAAGAGGATTCGAACCTCTGACACTTGGCTTCGAAGGCCAATACTCTATCCATCTGAGCTATGGGCGCGTTGGGTCTCATTTTACGCTTATCACTCCAAGACTGCAACCATTAGTTCACCGCAAGTCGACGACGTAAATCACGCAGGATAAAGAAGATCCACGGCCACATGATCGGCGTAGTTAACACTGGTAGCCAGTAACGACCTCCAGTTGGTACGTGACCAGTGACACCTCGCACCCACAAAGCAACCAATTTGTGTAAAAAGGCCAACACCAAAACTAACATTGCCTGTTGCCAGCGCGGGAAGAGTCTCAAACGTTGATGCAATTTAGATACTACATACACAGCCAATGCTAGACTTAAAGCGTTTTCCCCTAGCAGGTTTTCTTCTAATACATCCAGCAATAATCCGGAAAGCCAAGCAATGCCCACCCCTACTCGGTGAGGCAACGCCATTGCCCAATAAATCAAAACTGATAACACCCAGTCTGGATGGTAGGGAGCAGCCCAAGTGGGTAGTGGCAACAAAGTCAACATAAAAGCTACTACTAACGTGCTCCAAACCACCCACACTGTGCGAGAGTCACCACTCATGGCCGACGAGTTCCTAAGGTGGGTGTGCTAGGGGGTCGTGGTGTAGGAGGAGTCAGAGGCACAGGCACTAGAACAGTGGGGGCAATCGCAACAGGAGTGTCAGAGGTTACCTTCGGAGGAGGTGCAATGGGGGGAGGGGGAATCGTCGAAGAATCTGAGTTACCCTCTTTAGGCCAAAGTAACAACACTTGTCGACTTCTTTCTGGATCAGCACTGGGTTCCGCACGAACTTGAGCAAACGGCTGGCTTGGATCTCGTTCTACGGAGAGAATGCGACCTGCTGGATACCCTACTGGAAACCTTCCACCCATTCCAGAGGTGACCAGAATATCTCCTTCTCGAATATCTGCGGTGTTCAAAATGTAGGGCAATTCGAGTCGATTGGCTACGGAGCTGCCTACCGCAATGGCGCGCAAACCATTTCGATCTACTTGGACAGGCAGTGCATGACTCGGGTCTGTGATTAAAACTGCAGTGCTCGTGATCGGAGCCACGTGGACTACTTGACCAATGACACCGTTGGCATCTAAAAGAGGTTGTCCTGGAAAAACACCGTGTAGAGATCCCTTATCAATTACAATCTTTCGCGCAAATGGATCAAGGTCTACGGCTAATAGTTCGGCAACAAGGACACGTTCCCCAATTCGAAAGGAAGATTCCAACAAAGCTCGCAGCCGCATGTTTTCGGTTTCAAGGGCAATAAACCTCTGAAGTTGGGCTTTGAGTAGGACGTGTTGAACCTTAAGGCTTGCATTTTCTTCTAAAAGTGCACGCCTTGAGGAGAGAGTTTCCGTGGCCCAACACGCGGCGGCCACCGGGAGATCGACGAGAAACTGGACGGGGTAAACCACGGTGAGTAGAACTGCACGAAACCCTGCTAAGCTGTCCGTGCGATAATCCGTGATCATTAGTGCTACCGAAAGAATCCAGAGCAACAAAAAACGAACGGTAGAAGAAGGACCTTGTAGAAAGAGGGGTTTAACCATCCTCGATTGAAGAATGAGTAAAGAACCCTAATTCACAGCAAACACATCCCAACCTTGCTCATCCATAATCTCTAGTGCGCGACCTCCACCGCGAGCCACGCAAGTCATAGGATCTTCTGCGACAATGACCGGTAATCCGGTTTCTTCTCGTAACAATCGGTCAAAATCACGCAATAGAGCTCCTCCGCCGGTAAGCACCATGCCATGTTCTGCGACGTCAGCACCCAATTCCGGAGGGGTTTGCTCTAAAGCACTTTTTACCGCCTCCACGATTCCAGCCAATGGTTCCTGCAAAGATTCTAAAATTTCATTGTTGTTTAGCGTAAAACTCCTAGGCACTCCTTGTGCCAGATTGCGCCCCCGAACTTCAATTTCGCGTAGTTCACTGCTCGGGAAAGCGGAACCAATTTCGTGTTTGATGCGCTCGGCAGTAGCCTCCCCAATAAGACATCCATAGTTTCTACGGACATAATTGATGATCGATTCATCGAAGCGATCCCCGCCGATCCGAACTGAAGAAGAATAGACGATACCATTGAGAGAAATAATCGCTACTTCAGTCGTACCACCACCAATGTCGAGTACTAAAGAACCTGTTGGTTCTGACACTGGAAGTTCTGCGCCAATCGCGGCGGCCATCGGTTCTTCAATCAAGTAGACCTCTCGCGCACCTGCACCCGCAGCGGATTCACGAATCGCCCGACGTTCTACTTGAGTAGAACCGCACGGAACGCAAATCAACACCCGAGGGCTTGGCCGGAAGAACCTACTTTCATGCACTTTTCGGATAAAGTGCTGAAGCATTTTTTCCGTGACCGTGAAATCGGCGATGACGCCATCTTTCATGGGGCGAATGGCAGTAATGTTTCCTGGAGTCCGCCCAAGCATCCGCTTCGCTTCAATTCCGACGGCTGCAATCGCACGAGGGCCATTGTGGCCTGTGCCTTGCCGAATGGCTACCACTGACGGCTCATTGAGCACGATCCCTTTGCCACGCACGTAGATCAGTGTATTGGCAGTCCCCAGGTCAATGGAAAGATCGTTAGAGAACAGCCCGCGTACTCGTCCAAACATCGCAATTCAACCCTGGAGAAGTGATAGAAAACGACTTATGCTATCAATTTGTGTTACCCACAACAAGGCAAACCCCAGTCGACTGATGAGGTAAAAAAGTAAGAGGGTATAGAGGATCTCTAGCGAGCACGAAAAGTAATGCGACCTTTCGTGAGATCGTAGGGAGTAAGTTGAACAGTCACTTTATCGCCCGTCAAGATCCGGATGTAGTGTTTTCTCATCCTGCCTGAGATGTGGGCGGTAACTACGTGTCCATTCTCGAGCTGAACTCGGAACACGGTATTCGGAAGGGTTTCGACGACAGTGCCCTCCATTTCAATGTTGTCTTCTTTGGCCATGCAGTGTGTGGACTAGACTCTTCGGTGAGTGGGGTGCAGAACTATTGCTTTTCGAAACATATCTATGCCAGAATAACACATACGGTTCAAGTGGAAAAGAAGTCCATTCGACCATTTTGAGAGGCGGAGATATCTTGCACAGTAGTTTATTATCTATACCTGGTGTGATCGCAGTAGGAGAGTTTAGCCCGCGCGGTGACGTTTTTAGACATGCAGGTATGTTAGGTCCGCAGCAAGCCCATCTAGCCTCGATCATGTGTCGTGCCAATACTCAAGCGATTCAGATGCAAATAGCGATCCTGAATGAACTAGGGGGATCGGGTGGTTTGTCCCCAGTTCATGGTTGGATTGTTCAGGGGGCACATTTTAGCGTGTGTGTCATGGGACAACGGTTCTGTTTTTTAGAACAAGAGACTGCTTCCTTGAGTCAAGTACTGGCTTGTATGGCAGGCGAGTCCCAATCTTTTTTAGTGGAATCACCAGAAGGAACGGAAGATGTCGGGTCTTGATTTTCTTTTGCATCTTCCAGGGGCCATCACCGCATTTGAATTTAACGAGCGCGGCGAAATAAGAGGGTATCTCTGCTCTGCGGAAATTCAGTTTCCAATAGCTATCATAGAAATGATCAGTCACTTGTGTGTAGCTAACACTGCCATCGCCACGATGCAAGCACGTGGCTGGGAACAATTAACTGGTGCGCAGGGTTTTTACCCTGTTGAGGGTATCAGTGTTATCGGTTTGGAGTGGTCTGTGGTTTCCCGCGGCCATTTTGGCGTGATTTTAGACAATCGCTCTGCTAATTACGAAATGGCGTTTTCCGCTCTCGGGAACGCTAGATGATCCGCAATCTCTTAGCACTGGATGGTGTTTTGGCCTCTTGCCGTTTTCAAGGGGATGGCGAGATGTCAGAAGGTGTAGGGATGCTACCTGATTCAGAAATGGAGCGTCTTGCTAAGTTTGCTTGCGATTACTTAAACATGCTCCATGGTAACCTAGACCAATTATCTGTTTTTACACAAATGCAGGGTTGGACTCCGCCACGTGGCTGGATGGTACATGGTGTTGAAAAATCGGTTTGCTGTGTTGGAAATGTGGTGTGCGTAGTAGAAAACAAAGAAACTTCGTTGAACCTTCTCTACGAAGAGCTGGTGAATACCTCACGTTACTGAATTGGGTTTGGAAGAAAACTTTTGAGGAGTGTTATGCGTCATTATGAAATCGTGTTTCTGGTCCACCCCGATCAGAGTGAGCAGGTGCCAGCGATGATCGACCGGTACCGTCAAATCATCGAAACTCGGGGAGGAACGATCCACCGACTAGAAGATTGGGGGCGACGCCAGCTCGCTTATCCAATCGAGAAGATTCACAAAGCACATTACGTGCTCATGAACATTGAGTGTGAGCAGGATGCACTTGATGAACTCAAAAGTTCCTTCCGATTTAATGATGCGGTGCTGCGCAACCTCATTCTGCAATGCAAAGCTGCCGTGGTCACACCTTCTCATCTCCTCAAACCTCGTGAGGAAAAGTCGGAAAGTGATGTGCGCCGTGAAAGTCGGGCACCCGCTGCTATTCCAGTCCCAGCCTAGTCATTGAAGGGTACTATCGTGTCTCGTTTTTTCCGAAGAAAGAAATACTGCCGTTTTACTGCAGAAGGCGTCAAAGAGATCGATTACAAAGACCTCGTTACCCTAAAAGGCTACGTCACCGAAACAGGGAAGATTGTCCCAAGCCGGATTACGGGCACTAAGGTTCGCTATCAACGTCAGTTAACTACCGCAATCCAACGCGCTAGATTCCTCGCTCTATTACCCTATACTGATCACCACTAGGATTTAGTAGGTAATACGACCAGTGGCGAATGTTCGTTAGGCACATGGAAGGCATCAAGGTTTTTTTAGAGTTTGTCATGCGCTCTCCTCAGTCTGCTGCCATGGTGGTGGTGGTGACTGCCGTGGCGGCCATGGTGCTTCCACCCGTTACCTCACCAATCTCATTTTTGAGTGGGGCAGCCCTTGGGCTGGTGACCCTTCGCCTAGGACCAAGGCATGGTGTAGTCATTATGGGAGCGGCCACCTCGGGTTTAGCAGTCTTGTCTATGAGCCTCTTGGGTACGGCGAGTCTAGCAATCACGATGTTTGTGGTGTTGTGGGCACCAGTTTGGCTACTCGGGACGATCCTGAGATCCACTGTTTCCATGCCATTAGCAGTGACTGTGGCATTGTGTTTGATAGTGACGGGAGTGGCTGTTACTCATTGGTGGGTAGGAGACCTTGCCTCTTGGTGGCGAGTGTTTTTAATGGAAGCGTTTACACGCATTGGCCCGGAGCCCGGCCCAGAGTTAGTTCGCATCATTGAAGACATTTCACGAGTCATGACAGGTTTGGTTGCTGCAGGTTTGCTCATGAGTTTAGTAGGGAATCTGCTCTTGGCGCGTTGGTGGCAAGCCTTGCTTTATAATCCAGGAGGATTTAAGCAAGAATTCTTAGTCTTGCGTTTGCATCCTACTTTAGGATTAGCAGCGTTGGGGGTCATGGCACTTACCCAAATAGGACCAGCTTCTCTGGAGCCTTTTGGGGTAGATTTAGTATTTGTCATGATGGCGGCATTTTTCATGACAGGTCTAGCAGTGGTACATGGGCTCAATGCCAATTTTGGGGATCATATCGGATGGCTGCTAGGGGTATACCTCCTCATACTCTTGTTCCCGCGCCAGATGATGACGCTTCTCGCAGCGACTGGGTTAGCGGACACTTGGGTTGATCTACGTCGTAGGATTCGGCGCGACGCCTAGCGATTCAGTTCAAAAATAGAGGTTTCGAAGATGGAAGTGATTTTGCTTGAGAAAATGAAGAATTTGGGCACTTTGGGAGCGCGCGTCCGAGTCAAACCAGGTTACGCACGGAATTTTCTAATCCCAACAGGAAAGGCAGTCGTGGCTACTGCTGGTAATTTGGCTGCATTTGAAGCCAAACGAGCGGAACTAGAACGAGTAGGGCTAGACCTTTTTGCCAAAGCCCAACGCCGAGGAGATTTTATCCTTTCGCTGGGTCCTATCATCGTTCGGCAACGCGCTGGCAATGAAGGGCGTCTGTTTGGATCAGTGGGTGCTGCTAACATTGCTAATGCAATTACAGAGGCAGGAGTTCCTATCAATAAATCAGAAGTTCGGTTACCCAATGGGCCACTACGCACAGTGGGTGAGCATCCCGTTGAGCTTCACTTACACACCGAAGTGAATACGAAGATCAAAATTTCTGTGGTCGCAGAAGAATAGTTTTTTACTAAACAATTTTAGGGAGTTAAGAACCCCCGACGGAAGTCAGGGGTTTCCGCACTTAAAAATTCGTGAGCGAAAAGAAGCCGCCATACTCGGAGGAAGTTGAGCGAGCGGTGCTTGGTGCCTTGATGATCGACAATACCGCTTGGGATCAAGTGGCCGATCAACTCATAGAAACGGACTTCTATCAACGAGACCACCAGCTGATCTTTCGAAGTATTTCTGAACTTGCAAACCATGGATCCCCTTTTGATATCCTGACCATTTCGGAACAAATGGGGGATCATCTTGTGAATGCGGGTGGCATTGCCTACCTTGCTACCATCTCCAACAATACGCCAAGTGCAGCCAACGTCCGGTTTTATGCCAGCATCGTCCGAAAGTACTCTATTTTGCGTGCGCTCATCTCGGCTGGTGGAGAAATTATCGATGCGGCAAATTCCCCAAATAATCGAGAAATTACTTCTCTCATTGATTTTGCAGAAAAAAAGATATTTACTATTGCAGAACGGAGTAGCAGCACTGATTCGGGATTCAAGAGCATTCACGAGTTGGCAATTCAGGTCATGGATCGAACTGAACAGCTGTTCCAAAAAAGTAATCCAATTACTGGCATTTCCACTGGGTTTGTTGACCTAAACGATATTACCACTGGATTACAACCTTCTGACTTGATTATCATCGCAGGTCGACCTTCTATGGGAAAGACTGCTCTAGCGATGGGGATTGCTGAACATGCCATTACTCAAGAAGGAAAAACCGTGGCTGTGTTCAGCATGGAAATGTCGGGAGAACAACTCGCAGTCCGAATGTTGTCTTCTCTGGGTAGAATCGATCAACAGAGGATGCGCACTGGAAAACTGGAAGAGGAAGATTGGGGACGGCTTGCCTCTGCAATTACTACCCTTTCGGAGACCCATCTGTTTATAGATGATACTCCTGTAATGACTCATGTGGAGTTACGGGCTCGATGTCGAAAACTAAAAAGAGAAAAAGGTCTTGATTTAGTAGTGATTGATTATTTACAACTTATGCAAGTAGCTGGAAAGGAAAACCGTGCCACCCAAGTAGCAGAACTTTCCCGCGGATTAAAAATCCTCGCACGAGAACTCCAAATCCCTGTCTTGGTGCTTTCTCAATTAAATCGCGGTTTAGAACAACGCCCTAACAAACGTCCCATCATGTCCGATTTACGCGATTCTGGTGGCTTGGAACAAGACGCAGACTTGATTTTATTTATCTACCGAGATGAAGTCTACAATGAAGATAGTTTAGACAAAGGCACTGCAGAGATCATCATTGGAAAACATAGAAATGGCCCAATAGGCATGGTACGTTTAGCTTTCCTTGGAAAATACGCGCGATTCGAGAATTTTTTACCCTCGTGACCCGACCTACCGTAGTAATCATCGACCAAAGTGCGTTTCGCCATAACCTAGAACGAGTTCGCATAGCAGCTCCTAACAAAAAAGTCATGGCCATTCTAAAAGCCAACGCTTATGGACATAGGTTGGCTGGATTGGCCGACGTCTTTCAAGAAGCTGATGCTTTCGGAGTAGCATGCATTCCGGAAGCGGAAGCACTGCGAACATGGACCAATAAACCTATTACCCTCTTAGAAGGTGTATTTGAGGCAAGCGAATATCCTATTGCCGCGAGTCTTGGATTGTCCGTAGTGATCCACCACCGTTGGCAAATTGACGCTCTCGCGTCTGCTCATCTGCCAGTGCTTATTTCTGTTTGGCTCAAAATAGACAGTGGGATGCATCGATTAGGTCTTTCCCCCGAAGAGGCTAAAGATGTTTGGAAGAGGCTGCAATCTTGTCCTTGGGTGATTCAGCCAACGGGGTGGATGACACATTTTGCTTGTGCAGACGCCCGCAATTCACCGATGACTGCACACCAATTGCAATCTTTTCAGAAATCCGTAGCGGGATTACCAGGAGAACATTGTTTAGCCAATTCTGCTGCCATCTTGAGTGTGCCAGAGGCGCACTGCGATTGGGTGCGCCCGGGATTGATGTTGTATGGAATCTCGCCATTTTTAGGAGAGACGGCTTCTTCATTAGGGCTACGTCCAGTAATGCACTTCCGTTCAACACTGATTGCGATCCGGAATGTGAAACGTGGTGAAACAGTTGGGTATGGAGGTGCTTGGGAAAGCCCTACGGATACCACAATAGGGACCATCGCAGCAGGATACGCCGATGGTTATCCGCGCCATGCGCCTTCTGGCACTCCAGTTTTGGTCAATGGGTACCGTGTGCCTTTGGCAGGGCGAGTTTCTATGGATATGCTGTGTGTAGACTTGAAAGAGTATCCAGAAGCAAAAATAGGAGATCCTGTTATCTTGTGGGGAGAAAATCTACCAGTGGAAGAGGTTGCCACTGCAGCGGGTACGATTCCCTACGAATTACTTTGCCACATTGCGCCAAGAGTCAAAGTGGAAGTCAAAAAAAGTTGACAATTTTGTTCTGAAAAGGTTGTTATAGAGCACGTTGATTTGGTAGCATAGGATCGGCTAATGGCTCCAAAATGGGGATCTACGATGGATATTCGTCGAGCACTGATTGTGGACGATTCCAAGCTGGTTTGCTACCAGTTCAGTGAATTGTTGAAGAAGCATGGAGTTACTCCAGAAGTTGTGCATTCCGGAGAGGAAGCACTAGAGTTTTTGGCGAAACATCCCGCCCCAGACATAGTTTTTTTAGACATCAATATGAAAGGGATGAATGGTTACCAAACTCTGGATACTGTTCGTGCCCAACCAACTTTTGCTAAATTGCCAATCTTTATGTGTTCCTCTGATGATAGTGAGGAAGACCAAGCAAAAGCCTCCGAAAAAGGTGCTACTGGGTTTGTGCCGAAGCCACCCACAAGTGAAGGCATACTAAAGGTTTTTGCTGATTTGTCCAAGCCGTCTGTGAGGGGAAGCAGTTCAGGAGTCAGTTCAGAAGAAGTGGTACGCGTAGCACGTGAGACTGTAGAAACCCTCCTAGAAGCCAAGATCAAAGCTTTACGTGCTGAAATTCAAGCAATAGAAAGCAATGTACATCAAGTGGTGTCTTCGGTAGTGCAAGAGGTGGTTCCCGTCTTCATTCAACCTGCCGTAGATAACGCAATCCGGAAGAGTTCAGAAGACGCCAAACAAGCAGCAGCCCAAGCCGCAGCCGAGGCTGTGCGTACTCAGGTGCCAGAACGGTTACGAGCTTTAGCCGCGACTACCTTGCCAGCATTAGCTACCCCAATTCTGCAGGAGTCTGCTGCTAAGATAGTTCAGGCAATCGTGCAACAACAAGCGACCTCTGCAGTAGCAGCTGCCTTACAATCGGCTCTGCCAACTGCGCTTGTGGAAGTAGCATCGCGTGCTAAGCAGGATGCTCAGGCAAGTTTGGCGCGAGAAGCCTCTGATAAAGTAGGTCATGCCATCACTGATTTTCTCAAAAGTGAAGATTTTCGCGTTTCCATGGCACAAGCTGTCCACAGCGCAGCAGAAAATGTTGCAAAACAAGTGGCACGACAAGCATCAGAAAAAACCGCACAGGAAACCGTTGAGAAGATTTTATCCAAAAACACCTCCCCTGCAGAAGAACTCGCCCGCGAAGCACTCGAAAAAGCAGAATCAGCA
This sequence comes from Gammaproteobacteria bacterium, assembly GCA_963575665.1. GTDB lineage: Bacteria > Pseudomonadota > Gammaproteobacteria > CAIRSR01 > CAIRSR01 > CAUYTX01. The sequence goes on from CAUYTX010000044.1 coordinate 26,980, forward strand.
GGATCTAAGTCTATGCGCGTAGCATTAGCGGTTGGCGCAGGGCTAGTAGGTGTCATCGTGTATTTGGCTGTTCGTGTTTTTGTATGACCGCATCGGCTCTGGATCTCCAAGCAATCCAGACTTCGCTGGATAGCGTTGCCTCACATTTCGAATCTCGTGCGGCAACAGGTACTTCGTTAACCGCGACAGATCTAGCCAGCGGAGAGCTTGCACGCTTAGTGGATCGCCTTCTGGAACAGGCAAAGTTACCGCGTCTGTGTGGCACGGACACCGTTTGGAAGTTCTTATATGTACTTGATTATCAAATCCCAAACGGACGCACTTGGATTTCGGAATCGTTGCGTGCTTGGATGTTAGGAGCTTTGTGGGATGAGTTGGAAGCTCAAGAACGTTCAGTGGTAAGCAAGATCAGTGGGCTGTTAGTGGTCATTCAACAATCTTGCCAGGAAACCACTCCGCAAACTGCTCTGATCGAACAAACCAGTCGTGCACGAGAAAAAATCCGCACATTTATTCGTCATTACCCAAGTCTTTTGACTTTTGGCGTTCAGAATCGGCTCATGGAAGCAGACGATTTAGAGATTACTCGCGCATTCGTGGAAGTCTTTACTGAGTCATTTCATGAAGTACCGGATTTTGTTACTCAACAAAGTATTTTAGAAACACAAAGTAGGCTGCGTGGACGGGGAATATTAGAACCCCTGAATGCTTTAGTTCAAATGGGTATTCAGGCCGCTCGAATTTTAGATGAAGGTTTGAGTGCTTTTATGGAGACGGTCAACAATGACGTCCGCACGAATCAAAGTGCACAAGTAGCACAACAAATCGAAACCAAGATTGCCACACTCTTGGCTGAATTAAACAGTGGACCGCGTGCCAACATTGCAAGATTGCGTGGAATTGCTGAACAAGAAGTAGAACGGTATCGACCAAGTCTATACCTTACATTGGCGCAAAATGGATTAATTGCTCCTTATCTTGGAGGAGAAATTATTCGTGCCGAAGTGCGTCTCGATCGAGAAATTTCGCTATTAGCACGACGGTTGGAAGTGCGTTTAGAGCAAGCAAAATCAAATCGTGTGTTGATTTTAGAGAATTTTAAAGGAGTTTTTGATCAACTTCGAGAAAAAATAGAATTGGTGCTGAAACAAATCGAAAAGACATTACAAGCCAGTCGATCCAACTTAGAAAGAGATCCTCATCGTGAGGAATACTACACAGCAGAGGCCACTCGTCTCGAAGGTGAATTTCGTAGTGCAAGAGCAGGAGCTTCGCAACAAACTACACTCCGAAATGGACTAGAAACCCGGTTAAGCCAGTTGACTTCTATTCAACTTGGATTATTAGATCGGTTATTGTCGCAAATACATACTATTCATGATCGGGTGCGTGCGCAAACGCGAGAAGTATTCAGCCAATTAGCAAATGTCTCATTGGCTTCCGAAAAGCAAATTGCTATCGTAGAGTTTGGAGATCGAGACTTAACACTTTCACTTATTTCGAACCTAAAGGGAAACCTCTCTTATGACGCGCAGGTCAGAATTGCTGCTACCAGTGATTCAGAATTACAAAGTGCCCTACTGCATACCCTTGGTAGTGCTTTAGTAGATGCGGCCCGCCGTTATATCCACCCAGATCTTCTAGTTTCTTCTTTTAACGAAGCAGAAGTGGTTGCTCGGTTACCTCTCTAAACTGGTCCTATGGCACTACTATGTCTATTTGGAGTCCGATCCGAGTGCGCAGTCGATCGTAATCCATGACGCTCTCTCTACGCACGTAAAATCGGTTCACGGTTGGCAGACGCCAGCACTTCGGAAGT
>CAUYTX010000045.1:0-7228 GCA_963575665.1 Gammaproteobacteria bacterium
TAGGTTATATGCCTGCTTTGTTAGACATTTTCACTAGGAACGAATCGCACTCATTTTAGCTATGATCTGAAATAATCTGCCCACGGTTTCTTAAAACGTGATCCATCAGCACAATCGCGACCATGGCTTCCGCAATGGGAGTCGCGCGGATCCCCACACAAGGATCGTGTCGGCCTTCTGTAACTACTTCTACTGCGTTTCCAGAAAGGTCAATCGTCTTGGCAGGCAAACGTAAGCTAGAAGTAGGTTTAAGGGCAATGCTAATTAAAATGTCTTGACCGGAGGAAATTCCACCTAGGATTCCGCCGGCATGGTTTGAAAGGAAACCAGTGGGGGTGATCTCATCCCGATGTTCGCTACCACATTGTGTAATTGCTGAAAAGCCCGCACCAATTTCTATTCCTTTGACTGCATTGATCCCCATAAGTGCATGAGCAAGATCTGCATCTAATCGGTCGAAAACTGGTTCTCCCAAACCCGTAGGCACGCCAGTAGCCACAACGTTTACCCGGGCACCAATGGAATCTCCCGATTTTCTCAGTGCGTCCATGTAAGTCTCCATCTCGGAGACTTTTTCTGGATCCGGACAAAAGAAGGGATTTTGTTCTACAAAAGACCAGTCAACTTTATTGGGACGAATTGGGCCAAGAGCTGCAAGATAACCTCGTATGGTTACCCCATACTGATTGTGTAAGTACTTTTTGGCAATGGCACCCGCGGCTACGCGCATGGCCGTCTCACGAGCAGAAGAACGCCCACCTCCACGGTAATCTCGTATTCCGTATTTTTTTTGATAAGTGTAATCAGCATGCCCCGGGCGAAAGCGATCCGCGAGCGTGCTGTAATCTTTAGATTTGGCGTCGATATTTTCAATCAGGAGCCCAATGGGGGTTCCTGTAGTACGTCCTTCAAATACACCAGACAAAATCCGAACCTGGTCGAGTTCTCGACGCTGGGTAGTGTGCCTAGAGGTTCCCGGACGACGACGGTCTAAATCTTTTTGCAGATCAGATTCATGAAGGAGCAAACCAGGAGGACAACCATCCACGATGGCACCAATGGCTGGGCCGTGACTTTCTCCAAAGGTCGTGACAGTAAACAATTTACCAATGGTATTTCCTGACACGATATTAAGACCCTAAGTCTGATCCGGCTCGCCGTTCTTGACGCCTTTGGCGCAGGTAAATCAAGGTAAGTACTGGACCTGAAGCAGCATATAAAATAAAACCCGCAAACAAAATCTGAGGAGGATGTAAAGCAACCGTCACGAAACCTAATACCACCAGCAAGAGAGCAACAAAAGGCACTTTTCCACGCAGGTTCGGTTCCTTAAAACTGTTGTACCGAACATTGCTCACCATGAGTAGCCCTGCAAGCACGGTCAAGATCAACGCGGGCGTAGCAACTCCAGTAATTCCAGATTCCACACCTACCCAAACACACCCTGCCACCAAAGCAGCCGCTGCAGGACTGGGTAATCCTTGGAAGTAGCGTTTATCTGCAACGCCAAGTTGGGTGTTGAAACGTGCTAGACGCAACGCGGTGGCCGCCGCGTAAAAAAATGAGCCTAGCCAACCCAATTCTCCTAAACTTTTTAGCGACCATTCGTACATTACAAGTGCAGGAGCTAACCCAAACGACACCATGTCCGAAAGGCTATCATATTCGGCTCCAAAGGCAGTTTGCGTGTGGGTAAGCCTCGCAACGCGACCATCTAAACTATCCCAAACCATGGCAATGAAAATCGCCACCGCAGCGGATTTGAACTCCCCACGCATAGCACTGACAATCGCGAAAAAACCCGAAAACAAAGCTGCCGTGGTTAAAAAATTGGGAATGAGGTAGATACCTCTGGGTCTCTGCTTGGGGGGCAGAGTGGGATTCGATGGAGAAGAATTCTCTTCCATACCTTTATTCCTCGCCTGCTGGATGATTTTCAGGCAATTTAGGCAAATTCGCCACACTGGCTAAATTAAAGTGATCTAAGAATTGTTTTGTGGTGCCGTAAAGAGCCGGACGCCCAGGAGTTGCCTGGTGTCCTACGACGCGTACCCATTCTTTTTCTAATAAAATCTTAAACACAGAACTACTTGCAGTAACTCCACGGATTCCCTCTATCTGGGCACGGGTAATGGGCTGACGGTAAGCAATGAGTGCCAAGGTTTCCAACAGCGCGCGCGAATAACGTGCCGAATGTCCCTCTCGTCCGAGCCAAGGTGCCCACTCGCGTCTCACTTGATAACGCCAACCGTTAGCTACTTCTACGAGTTCCAAAGCTCTTCCGGAACAAGCCTCTGCAAGGGTTCTAATGGTCGCCTGCAACTTTTCCCGAGAAGGTCGCTCTTCCTCTTCAAAAAGAGTTTCCATTCGTTCTATTGACAGCGGACCCATTGCCAAGAGAGCACTTTCTAGGATGGCTAACACTGGATCTGAAAACTGTGGTGATTGACCCACGCGAGTTTACATCTCGGTTTTTAGAAGGCTAAGAGAAGATTGGCTATGTTCGTTCAACATGTTGCAAAAAAGCTCTCCTTGTTCGATTGCGTCATCTAGTGCCCTATGAGTATGTGGTGACCCTGAAAACCAACGCTTTGGCATTTTAGGTTTTGCGGAATCTTGATATGGCAGACGTAACACAGCCATGGCATACGTCTTAATATCAATCGCAGAGTAGCCAAAAGGATTTTCCCCAACAAATTTCATTAGATACCAATGCACAAACAAGAAATCATACACCACTGGGTAACCCACAAAAATGGGCCTGCCGGGCAAATATTTGAGCCAAGTGGCGTATTTTGCCATTACTTCTGCGGGGTTTTGTAGATTCGAACGTGCTACTCCCCATGCGTCCTGGTGGTGGCTCCACCAAGCCATTGTGTTCGGATGACCTACCGCGCCATCGAGGAAATGCAAGTTTGCCGAGAAAGTCGAAATCATCTTGCCTTCTGAAGAAAAGGCAGCAGATCCCAAACTTAACATTGAGTGTGGCCCCGGCATTGGGCCATCTGCTTCGATGTCCGTGGATACGTAGATTTCTTCCATTCTAGGGTTCCGCAAAATGCCCCATAATCGCCGCCGCTCCTGCCATGGCAGGGCTCACCAAGTGAGTACGACCTCCTTGTCCCTGGCGACCTTCAAAGTTTCGATTTGAAGTGGAAGCACACCGTTCCCCTGGTTTTAGCCGGTCCGCGTTCATGGCCAAACACATGGAACAACCTGGTTCGCGCCATTCAAACCCTGCTTCCCTAAAAACAATATCTAAACCTTCGGCCTCAGCCTGCGCTTTAACTAAACCAGAACCCGGTACTACCAAAGCGCGCGCAACAGTTGCAGAAACCTTTTTCCCCTTCACCACTTCTGCAGCAGCTCGAAGGTCTTCAATACGGCCATTGGTGCAAGAGCCAATAAACACTTGATCGATGGCTATTTTTTGGATCTGAACATTAGCTTCTAAACCCATGTAAGCCAACGCACGTTCCATTCCTGCACGCTTGACTGGATCAGCTTCTTGGCTTGGGTCTGGAATCACGTCGTCTACCGAAATCACCATTTCCGGAGAGGTTCCCCATGTGATTTGGGGACGCAATGTGCTGGCATCGATCCGAATGACCTGGTCAAACTCTGCATCATGGTCAGATTTCAACTCTTTCCAAATAGACACCGCCTGTTCCCACGAAGCACCACGAGGCACTCGTTCTACTCCAGAATCTCGTAATTTTTCGAGATACTGAAGAGTTTTTTTATCTACTGCAATGAGACCAGCCCGAGCACCCGCTTCGATGGCCATGTTACACATGGTCATTCGACCTTCCATGGACAATGCTTCAATGGCAGTGCCCGAGAACTCAACGGCATAGCCTGTCCCTCCCGCAACGCCAAGGCGACCAATGGTTGCAAGAACAAGATCTTTTGCAGTGATTCCTTTGGGCAAGGCACCGTCAATTCGAACTTGCATCCGTTTTGACTTCCTCTGGGAAAGACACTGCGTTGCCAACACATGTTCTACTTCGGAAGTACCAATGCCAAAGGCAAGTGCGCCAAAGGCACCATGAGTGGAAGTGTGAGAATCTCCACAAACTACGGTCATTCCGGGCAACGTAGCTCCCTGCTCTGGTCCGACCACATGGACAATGCCTTGTCTAGGATCGCCCATTCGAAACTCTGAGATTCCAAAATGAACGCAGTTTTCTCCGAGGGTTTCCACTTGCAATCGCGAAATAGGATCGGCAATGCCTGCCGAGCGATTGTGCGTAGGAACATTGTGATCTGCCACTGCTAATGCAGTGGCCACACGCCATGGCCGGCGTCCCGTTAAACGCAACCCTTCAAAAGCTTGAGGAGAGGTCACTTCATGGATCAAATGCCGATCGATGTAAAGCAACGTAGCACCATCGGATTCGACCTGAACTATGTGTGCATCCCAAAGTTTATCGTATAAAGTTTTGCCGGCCATGGAACACCTAACTAGCTACTTAGTGGTCGTGCTTTGAGTCTCAGTTTTTTCGGGTGCGCCATTCCCTGGAGCTGCGGGCATTGGGGGGGGCATCATCATCTGTTGCCCAGCCTGTCCAGGAGGAGGCATCATACCTGGGTGTCCCATCATCGGAGGCTGTCCTTCCATCATCGGAGGCTGTCCTTGATGACCCATCATTGGGGGATGACCCATCATCATGCCTGGTCCACCGTTTGGTGGCATTGTCTCTGGGAAGGGCATACCACGTTCTTTGGCACGTGCTTTCATCATCTCGAAGTGTTCGCGGTGAATCTGCTCACGTTCCTCCGGTGTCTTGGCAGCGCGCATCCGATTGTGGTGCTCGGCACGTTCCTCAGGGGTCATGAGGCCACCAAGGTGCATCGGATGCATGTAATGCATCGGGGGTGGTTGCATCTGTTGAGCGGGTGGCTGAGCGGGAGGGGGCGTAGCCTCTGGCTCAACAGCTGCACATTGCACAGAAACTGCCATAATTGCAACAGATGTCAACAACGTTTTATTCAGCATGGCCTACTCCATTTTTGAAATAAAGCAATTGCTATCCTACAACAAAATTTTTAAGAAACAAGTCATTTTAGCAAAAACCTACTCACACTCTGGAAATGTCTCCTTGAAGCAACTTTTTCTGCGAGGTTCTACTTTACTAAGTGGCAGCAGCATGGCCATGGGTGCCTCCTTTTTGCAAACCCTGTTGTTGGCGCGCGAATTAGGCCCAAGCGATTTTGGCATTCTTGCCGGAGTTCAGGCTTTTTGTGTGGTGTTTGCCACGTTCTTAACTTTTCGAACCAGTGAACCACTCACACGCTATTTAGTGGCATACCGAAAAACGGATCCTAGTCTAGTAAAACTCTTACTCGGGACTGCCATCCTGGTCGATATGGTCACACAGGGCACCGCAGTATTCCTAATTGTGTTGTTTTCCCCTTGGGCAGAAAAATACTTACCCGGAGGAATAAAAACACTTGAGTTGTACCCTTTCGTGGGGATCGCCCTATTACGAACGCTGTTCGACCACACTTGGTTCAGCGTAGCACGTGACCAAGCAAAATATCGTGTCATTGCAATGCTAAATGCTTTTTTTCCAATCATCCGAACTTTTTTTATTGCCATACTGACATTTTCTAATCATCTTACTTTATACAACGTGGCTGTTTTAATGATGTTTCTGGGCATCTTGCAAATGGGAGTGACTGGATTTTTCTTACAACGTGCGATTACCCTTGGGTATGGTTTACCAATACGTACCATATTTTCCAAAGAACTTTTGTACTCCCAAAACAAATTGACTCCATTTTGGAGTTTCATGAAAGCTACCTTCCTTTGGAGTATTTTTGGAACACTGGCCAAGGAGGGAGATATTTTGGTTTTAAGTGTTTTGCGCCCTGCCGAAGAGGTTGGGGCATATCGATTGGCTAAGAGCTTAGCAGGCACCATCCAACAAGTGGCTGATCTTTTAGCACAAGTGATCTACCAAGATTTTAGTACTTGGATAGTAGAGAAAAATCGATCTCGCTTGCAAGAAAACTTTCGTCTCTTGTCCAGACGTTGGGTACCCGCGGTGGCGACCGCAACCCTTTTAGGAGCTCTCTTGGCAAATCCAGTCATTTTGGGCCTCTTTGGTCATGCTTATGCACTCAGTGCCAAGATTTTCTCTATTTTGTTGTTGGGAGTAGGAGTAGCCACAATGCTCTTTTGGGTTCGGCCATTGGCACTGGCTTTTGAGATGCACTGGTACAACTTACAGGTCGTTCTTTGGGGAAACCTGTTATTTGCGATCTTAGATTGGACAGGTATTCAGTGGTTAGGCGTCACTGGTGCTGCTTGGGCTTTTGCTTTTTTTACTGTAAGCGGGCCGTTGGCTTTGCTCGTCCCTATTTTAGGCTGTATTAAAAAAATGTGAAATACTTCAATCGGTTAGCGAAATATAAAAGATTCAGCTAAAATGTGACGTTTTTGAATTTTAGGAGACAAGATTCTGTTCAAATCCACCGCATGGGCTGCCCTCGCTTTGGGCATCCTTGTCACAACCACAGCCGGAGCAGTCAAAATGACAGACACTTCCCCACGGGTACGTCTTCAAACGACCCAAGGCGACATTGTCTTGGAACTAGATGCAACCAAAGCCCCTAAAACTGTTGAAAATTTTTTAACGTACGTTCGAGAAGGACATTACGACGGGACGATCTTTCATCGGATCATCAATAATTTCATGATTCAAGGGGGAGGATTCGCCGAAGACTACCAACAAAAACCTACTCATGCGCCAGTCAAAAATGAGGCAGACAACGGATTAAAGAACGCAATTGGGACAATCGCCATGGCGCGCACTTCGGACCCGCACTCAGCCTCAGCACAATTTTTTATCAACGTGGCCAATAATGATTTCCTAAACTTTCGCAGCAAGAACTCTCAGGGTTGGGGCTACGCAGTGTTTGGAAAAGTGGTAGAGGGGATGGAAGTTGTGGACAAAATCCGCACGCTGCCCACGGGTTCTGGTGGTCCCTTTCCAACGGACGTCCCCAAGACGGCGGTGGTAATCGAGAAGGCTACTTTAGAGGACACTAAGCCAGAGACTAAAGAGGCCAAAGAGTAATCTTCAGAAGGACCGCCCAAAACCAGAGGTGATGGGATAGCGGCGGTCCCTACCGAAATCTTGCTAACTCTTTCCGAGATACTTTCTCTTTTTGACATCCTCCCCGCCCTAAAGGACGGGGATTCCTACGGATCTACACGCTG
>CAUYTX010000046.1:0-7205 GCA_963575665.1 Gammaproteobacteria bacterium
CTTTTTCGGATCGGACGGCTCTGAAATCTGCCGCCGAACGCCCGACCTCGCTATCAGAATCGGTAAATCTCTTAAATCCGATTCTTCTGTGACCGATGAGACCGGTCACCCGCTCCGCCATGGCTTGCGGGGTCACTCGATTTCCCTGTCGAGTTCCGTGGAAATCGTTCGTGGATTGTGTAACCTCCGCCCTAGCCACCATGGGTGTGTTGCTACCATTGGAAATTTTGATGGTGTGCATCTTGGACACCAACAGGTACTTCAGCACTTGGCAGAACAAGCTAAGATCCAACAGATACCCATGTTGGTCATTACGTTTGAGCCCCACCCTCAAGAATACTTTTTTGAGGATCGCGCGCTGCCACGCCTTACACGTTTTCGCGAAAAAATTGAAGCATTACGCCAACACTCGGTAGACCGTGTTTTGTGTCTAAAATTCAACACTGAAATGGCCGACATGCCTGCAGGAGATTTTATCTCAAAAATTTTGGTGCAGGGCATTGGTGTACGTTACTTAGTGGTAGGAGACGATTTCAGATTCGGTTTTCAACGTTCTGGAAATTTCTCTATGCTCCAAGAGGCCGGAAAAAAACATGGCTTTCCCGTAGTAAATCTCAGCACCTTTTTTGTAGATCAGGAAAGGGTCAGTAGCACTCGCATTCGAAACGCACTCTTTTATGGTGATCTGAAAACTGCTAAAACATTGTTAGGTAGGCCTTATCGAATGGCAGGGCGAGTGGCGCACGGAGACAAGCGTGGGAGAAGTATTGGATTTCCTACTGCTAACCTATTTTTGCATCGTCGGTCGACTCCGTTGACTGGAGTCTATGCAGTAGAAATGTTTGGTCTAACCGGAGAGCCTTGGCCAGGAGTTGCTAATCTTGGATTCCGACCCACTGCAGGAGGAGGTCAGGCCTTACTTGAAATACATCTTCTCCATTTTTCAGGCAACCTATATGGACGACACGTAGAAGTAGATTTTCTCAGGAAAATAAGGGAAGAGAAGCGTTTTTCCTCTTTTGAGGAGTTACGTCAGCAAATTTCTCAAGATGTCTTAGAGTCTGATCCGACGCGCGCCATCTGAACGGCACCCACTATGCCCACTTTTGGATTCAAAACAACATACACAGGCATATCGAGCATCAACTGAGACATTCGGCCTTTGGCGCAAAAAGCCTCAAGAAAGTTATTTTCTTGGAGGAATGGCAAAATACGAGGAGCGATCCCACCTGCTAGGTAAACACCACCGCGTGCCAAACAAGTAAGTGCCAAGTTACCAGCTTGTTGACCGTAAATTCTAGTGAAAAGTCTAAGAGCGCGGACTGCACATGAATCCTCGCCAGAGAGCGCACCCGCAGAGACACCTGCAGCGGAAAGAGCACTACCACAAAAACACTGATAGATCTTTTCTAATCCGGATCCGGAAAGGATTCGTTCGACACTGACCCGGTCATATTGCATTTTCAAAAAACGAAGCAGTTGGATCTGTTCCTCATCCACGGGAGCAAAGTCTACGTGCCCACCCTCTGTTTCTAGCAACTGATAACTATTTTCCTGCCAAACGAGAATTCCTTGACCAAGACCAGTGCCTGCACCCAACACAACTTGGGGTGCGCGGGGTTGTCTTCGACCAACCTGTAAGCAAGCAAAATCTTCTTGCGGGAGAACTGAAATACCGACACCCACGGCGTGAAAATCATTGATTAGAGAAACCATGTGAATTCTGAAATTTTTAGAAAGTTTTGCAGAGTCCAGATCTTTCCAAGGTAGATTGGTTAAAACTGATCTTCCGTCTTTGACAGGCCCAGCAACGGCAAAACAAGCACTCTCGGGAGTTAGGCCGGGAGGGGCTACGCGGAAAAATTCTTCCAAAAGAGGTTGAAACCCAAGCCATTTGCTACTTTCAAACCTAGCCTCGTAGAGATTCTGTTCGTTCTCTACGAGACGCAATAAGGTTTTGGTTCCGCCGATGTCCCCACCGAGGATCCGCATAGCCTTAGTGCCTAGGGTTTTTCAGCTTTTTCTGGGGTAGGAGCTACTTCTACCTTGACTTCAGTGGGGGTAACCTTGACTTCAGCAGGAGCTGCTTCTACCTTCACTTCCTTCACCTCAGTTGCTTTGGTTCCTTCTGGATCGACAGGAACAGCTGCAGCGGATGGCTCTTGAGCTTCTGGCTTGATCTCTACCTTGGCCGTAGCGCGCAAAGATTGCACATATTCCTGAAGTTTAGCGCGTTGCAAGAGGTTTTTAATTTTTGGTTTCATGCTCTCGAAAGTAGGTGCTGGTGTCTCACGGGTGTCTTCGAGCAAAATAATGTGCCAACCAAACTCAGTCTGCACTGGTTTGGCTACGAGCTTTCCTGTTTCTAAAGAAGTAACGGCATCAGCAAATGGTTTTACCATTTGTTTGACATTGAACCAGCCGAGATCCCCACCCTCTGCAGCATTGTCTTTAGATTTTTCTTTCGCTGTGGCTGCGAAATCGGCACCCTTGTTTAGCTCTTCGAGAATGGTTTTGGCTTCTTCCTCAGTGGGAACGAGGATGTGACGTGCCTTGTACTCCTTAACGGCCATTTCGGAAGCGCGTTCGTTATAGAACTTGCGCTGTTCTTCTTCACTAACGGGCATGGTTTCAGCAACTGCTTTTAACCCAGCGGCAACCAATACATTTTCGCGCAATGTGCTGAGCTGACCGATAATTTCAGGGGACTTGTCTACTCCGCGTTTCAGCGCGTCTTCAAGGACTAGAACACGATTTGCCATTTCATCTAAAACTACTCGACGTTCTCGAGTAGCTGCACTCGGACGAGTGGCGATGTATCGGTCGTAAGCTGACTTCGTGATATTTGAACCGTTGACAGTAGCAAGAATCGGATCCTTTGCGAGGGAAGAGGATTCTTCAGCAGAACTTGGTACTGAAAATACTAAGGCGAAAACCGTGGCACCAATCATGCCAAAAATTTTTGGTTGCATGTCTCTACATCCTATGGAAAAACTTTACGAAATGGTTTAACGGTGCTTTGAAGATATACACCTGCTTCTTTGTATGGATCTGCATCGGCCCAGATTTGAGCTTCTTCTAGGGAAGAGAAGGAGGCTACCACGAGACTCCCCGAAAAACCAGCAGGACCAGGATCTTCTGCGTCAATCGACGGATGTGGCCCAGCTAAAATGAGTCTCCCTTGATCTCGTAAAACTTGAAGTCTGGCCAAGTGTGCAGGTCGTGTGGTACGTCTTGTTTCTAAGGTATTCGGAACATCCTCAGTGAGGATGGCATATAACATTGGGGCACGCTCCCAAAGTAAGGAGAAATTAGTCCATACACTGTATCATATTACATTGCGTTGTAAGGATTAGGTGTAGTGCCTTTCCTGCATGAGTCTTTGACTAAGGAGTCCATCTTGAATCGTTTTGCGCCTTCAAAAATCGTCGCAGCGGTTACTTTACGTGACCGATCTGTTCATCCTGCTATGCTCCGTTCAGTGAGTCTTGCACGCGCGAGCCGTTGCGAAGTGGCTTTGGTGCACGCTGCGGAGAAACATGAAATCCTTCCAGATGGAACCGATTTCTCAAGTGCTGCTTGTCGCCGTTATGAGGCCATCAAATCTTCTCACCCTGAAATCACGTCTACTTGTCTCAAAACGGGTTCCATTTGGAATGCCCTACTGGAGAGTGCCCGGGGAATGGAGGCTCAGTTAGTAGTCATTGGTTCCCATGTTCATAGTCAGTTGTCTGCATTGGTAGGTCGGTCTAGCGATCGAGTCTTGCGCCATACTGATCGAGACGTGCTGATTACCCGAACAGAACGCTATGCCACCGACCAAGTGCCTAAAAATTATCAACACATCTTGATTGCGACCGATCTTCGAGAACATCACCGACTAGTGGCAGAGCGTGCCGTGCAGGTAGCCGCTAATCAAGGGGCTAAAATTTCTTTGGTACACGCAGTAGAGCATTACCCCGTAGACCGTGAAAACGACGAAATTGCCCCCGAAGATCAAGATCCACTCGTCCACGCCAAACACTCCAAAGAGGCACGGCTTACGCAACTAGCAAAAGAGACTGGGATACTCGAGTCTCCGAGAGAAGTATTGGTTACCACCACAGCAGCTTGCGACACAATTTCTGACCACGCCAAGAAGATCCAAGCCGATCTCATCTTCATTGGCTCACGAAAGGTAACTCCTTTGAATTTCCTTCTTGGGTCTAATGCGGATCGCATCGTACATCACGCGCCTTGCGACGTATGGGTCGTTTATCTTGACTAAAACATCTGTATCTGCCCTGACCGTTGGTTGGGGCAGCGGTTCATAAGGTAAAAAATGTAATTAGTGCAGTGAAGAAGCTACCGACTCTGGTAAATCCTTTCTTAATCCATCTAAGGGGTTTTTGTACTTGGTAAAACCCATGGTAAGCGTAATTTGTCTCTTTTTTTAAGTATTTCAAAAATACTTCTGGCGTGTTGAATACGACATCATCTTCTAAATTAGAATTTAAACAACTATCTTGCGTGTATTCTCGGCATACTTGTGGCCTTCTTTCATAAATGCCACATAATCCGTTTTTCAATGCTTTGCATGGGGTTCTGTATTCAATGAACCAATCGTTATTATCATCTACCCAAACGGAAACCTGTTCATGCAATAAAAACCAGATGATATAGTCACAATCTTCATCGGTTTCTGGAGGATCGATCTGGTGGTTAATGTGCATACAACACTTAAAACATCCATTACAGAGTGCCTTGTTGACCTCTGGATCCTCTATCACATTTTTTGAATCCTTCTTCCGCCGTTTTGGAAAAGGAATAGTTTGTTCAAATGAGATACTCATGAGCGAATCTTTATCAGAAGAACAATTTCGTGCCGCTATTGAACTGTCGAGACGTCCGGGAATTGGTGCTGCCAAATTCAAATCTCTTGTCGATCAATATGGTTCTCCAGCGGAAGCTTTCCGTCAATCTTTCAAAAGTGAATCTGATTCTATTTTACCAAAAAAAAATTTTTCCAGATCACAAGTTGATTCTTGGTGGTCTTTATTGCCTTCTATTGGATTTACTTACTATGGTGCTTCTGATTATCCAAAATCGTTAGCTCTGATTTCAGAACCCCCTCCTTATTTATTTCGAAAAGGTGCCCTTTGGCCTATGCCTGCAATGGCCATTGGCATCGTTGGTCCTAGGAATTGCTCTAAAGAAGGAGCTTATTTTGCCAGAAAATTGGCAGCACGTCTGTCGGCTCTGGGCGTCTTGATCGTCAGTGGGAGTGCTTCTGGAATTGATTCTGCGGCACATCAAGGTGCATCCGAAGGCGGGGGCTCTTCATCTTTAGTAACTGCAGCGGGCATTGATATTGTGTACCCAAAAGAAAATCAGATGTTGTTCTCAAAGGTAGCAAAACAAGGTTGCATTTTGACAGAATTGCTCCCCAGCACCCCTCCACGCTTCTCTTTTTTTCCAACCCGAAATCGAATCATCGTGGGTATTGCAGATGCCATGATTTTCGTGGAAGGGAAATTAGGCAGCGGAACCGCTACGAGTGTAGAACACGCACTACGACAGAAAAGGCCTATCTTCACTTGGATGGGTAGTCCTCGCCAAGATCTTCGGGAACTTCCCGAAAAACTACTTGAGCATGGTGCGATTCCTCTGCAGAATGAGGATCCAGAAGCGATTTTGGAAAAGATTGTTCCTCGCCTTGTTTAAGGTTATAGGGTGAGTACTAACACTCTCCTGAAAGATATGGCTTGGAAATTGATCGCGAATCCTCTATCATGGTAAGCAGGATCTCGTAATGTGTAGGTTACGTAGATCATGCTGTGTTTTTCCAAAAATTTTGTTCCAAAGGCTCGGTATTACTCCACCCTTTAAGGACGCGGTTCTTCCTCTGTTGAAAACGAGCAGAGATCCCGTGCGTGTGACTGTTTATGACGGCTGTGATCGCAACCAACCAGACCATTTTGGTTGTGGGGGGCGGCATTAGCGGCATGACCGCAGCTATAGAGGCTGCTGAGTGTGGCAAACAGGTCGTGCTGATTGAGAAAGGTCCATCCCTCGGGGGACGGGTCAGCCAACTCTACAAATACTTCCCAAAGCTCTGTTTTCCGACTTGCGGGTTAGAAATTAACCTACGACGGATCAAGGCGAATCGGAATCTCCACATCGTCACCATGGCGGAAGTGGAGCAAGTCAGTGGTGTCCCAGGGGATTTCACTGTTTCCATTCGCGTGCAACCTCGGTATATTACCGAAGCTTGTACCGCTTGTGGTGACTGTTCCAAAGCAGTGACCACGGAATTCGATGACGAATTCCAATATGGTATGAAAAAGCGAAAGTCTGCTTATCTGCCTTTCAACCAAGCGTACCCTCAACGGTATGTTTTAGATTCTCGAGTTTTGGGTTCTGCAGATGCAGAAGCTGCCAAAGCAGCCTGCAAAGCTAATGCTATTGATCTTCACATGCAAGAGGAAGTGATTTCTCTCAAAGCAGGTGCGATCGTTTGGGCAACCGGCTGGAAACCCTACGACGCAGATCGAATCCAGCCCTACGGTCATGACCGCTTCAAGAATGTCATCACCAACATGGAATTTGAGCGGATGCTCGATCCGTTCGGTCCCACCGGTGGCAAGGTCCAACGTCCTTCCGATGGTGCAGCACCTAAGAACATTGCTTTCATTCAGTGTGCTGGTTCTCGCGATCGTAACTATTTGTCACATTGTTCGCGAGTTTGTTGTATGGCCACGCTCAAACAAACGACTTACGTCCGCGAGCGTTTTGGCGATGATGCAAAATCTAGCATTTATTACATTGACATCCGAGCCATTGACCGAATTGACGATTTCCATCGCCGAGTTAAAGCAGATCCTCAGGTTACCTTTATTAAATCAAAGGTAGCTTCGATTACTCAGGATACTGCTACAGGTGGCCTGTTCCTAAACGGAAATGACCTCGAGAAACCAGGCACAGGCGTGGACATGCGTTACAAAAATAGCCATGACTTGGTAGTGTTGGCCGTTGGCATGGAACCTAGTGTCTCAGCAACTGATATCCCAGCTAAGGTGAGTGCCAATTCGCACGGGTTTATCCAGTTGGATGAATCGACAGGCATTTTTGGAGCGGGTGTCTCTTCTGAGGCTTTGGATGTCAACCGCGCTGTCCAAAACGCCACAGCAGCAGCATTGCGTGCGATTCAAGGGGTCAACCGCGTG
>CAUYTX010000047.1:0-7190 GCA_963575665.1 Gammaproteobacteria bacterium
TGGCACCCCCATGGACACTTCAATCGACAAAGTGCTCTCTGGCTCTAGTACACGGTGGCGGAAATAACGATACAGTTGATCGGCCAGCCAACCATGTAAGATCGCACAAAAATTCAGGTGGCGAACTGCATCGTTATTTCCGCCGCGCCGTAGTAGTCTATTATCGAGGCGCAAAGCGCAAGCCCATCATTATGAGGAAATCATCCTGCTCTTCTTGGCTGGACAAACGACATTCACGCAATAAATTCTCAACCCCTTGAGAGATTCGAGGCGACGGCGTTCGCTGCATTGCCGGATTGGTATTAGCAGCCCAGGCTCTATCGGCTATTTCCGAGTCAATTTTTCCGTCAGCCCCCGTTGGATGCGCTCATAGAGGATGGCCTTTTGAACAGCGGCAAGAGAAACGCCTAGATGCCTGCCATATTCACGCAAACCCATTTTCATTTTTCAGATCCTCCAACATGTCGTCAAGAAATATATCTTCAAACGATGGTCTATCAAACTCACGCTGAAACCGCGCCATTTCTCGCATCATCCCCCGCATCCCGCCTTTGTCCCCTCTCTGTGCAGATGCCCGTTTCCCTGCCGCCGTGCGTGGCCCTGTCGAGTGTTCCCACGGCTTCCATTGCTGGATCAATGCCGCCTTCAGTGCACGTCGTTCTGGTGTCAACCCGTTGTTCATTTTCGATTTTCCAATATTTGGTTTGGCGTTTTTTGTCCGTGCGCTAATTTGTATAATTTACCATTTATTTCAAATTTTTACATGTGTTTTCTGGTGCACGTTCCCCAACCAGGGACAACCAAAAACACTGAAATTTCCCATATTATTTCATGAAGATATAAGAACTTAAACCGCAAAAGTGACAACCCAATTTTATAGTCTTACGCGCGAGATCCCACGGTCCGAATTAACGTCAGAATGCCCAGAG
Source organism: Gammaproteobacteria bacterium (assembly GCA_963575665.1). Lineage (GTDB taxonomy): Bacteria > Pseudomonadota > Gammaproteobacteria > CAIRSR01 > CAIRSR01 > CAUYTX01. The sequence continues at coordinate 930 of CAUYTX010000047.1, forward strand.
GAACCAAAATTGTCCCATGCCACCTTTGCCCACCCGTCGCGCAGGCGCGTCAGGCCGCTAATCAGGATCTGCCCGCATGGTTCATTGGGGCGCAACGTGGCGCGACTGGTGCGGAATGGAAAAGCCCATACCATTCGTTTGCGAAAGTATTTAGACTTTAATTCAGCAGGTAGTCAACAGCAACCTTTGTCCACAGACTGCCCTTGGCACGTTGACCACCCCAGCATCGTTCCCACCATCACCCTGCCCTGGCCAACTCCATACTGCCAGTCCCATGATTTGGTTGTGCCCCCCCAATTCGTTGATAGGTCAAACGGATCTCGATGATCACCATATTTTGCAAAACCATATCGACCCTTGAATTTTGCAACGCAGACTGCACGCCGGTACGCCTTCCAAGAACATCCTCTCCAGGCACCACTTACAAACACCAGCTTTCAAGTTTACCGTCCAACCAGGTAACAAGCTGATCGGATGACATAGTATTCAATTCTACACGATGCCCAGCGGCCTCCTTTGGCTTTCACCTCCACCAGAAAGGAACATTCCTCCTCGATGTCCGGTTTTGCGCAGCCCTTCGGAGTCACCTTTGGATAAGCATTTTCATTAGATTCTTGACTAATATCTTCCAACCGCAACCCAAGATCAATCACTTTTGGTGTGGATGAATATTGATACCGCCTAGTATCAGTCTGCAGGGTATGAACTATTTCAAATCGATTTGTCGAAGTCATGAGGACCAGCACTGTAAAGATTTTTCAGACAATTTTTCTACCAGGCTCCTGGATGCCGTCACTGACATGCCCTTGGTGCTCATAATGGTTATACCGTTCCGAGAAACGAGCGGACCTAAGCAATTGTTGAAACCTCCTTCTCAACAGAACGAATCAGCGGTTTTCTGTCCAAAGTTTTTGTTTCGGCAGAGATTGGCAGATATTTCACTCCATCATTGACGACCGTTCCAACCCCCAATGTAGTCACGCACAGAATGGTGCCCAAGTCCCACGAAATCAGTATGAGGCTCCATTAATCGCCCTCTGGCATCATATATTACGTCCCACCTCTGTCAGTCTGGGTACTATTCACAAAATTGGGCAGTAACACCTGGGTAAAATACGACGATTTAGACCACGGTCGTTTTCCTGGAACTCGATCACCAAAGGCCGAGCCGCACATGATCTGCCGGGCATTGGCGGGAGGGGTTGCTGGCACTGCCTTCATGTATGCAACTCCATCACTTGGTAGGCGGCATCCTTCAAAATTTTGGTGGTTTTTCTCCTCCTTTTTCATCTATCTAATTTGTGCTGACTTACCTGCCATCCTTATCGCTTTATTCTTCACATCCTTCCAGACCTGGTAACAGTTGGACAGCCATGGCCTGGGAAACTCCTCCGGGAGGGTTGCATGACTTTTACCATCCGAAACTCCACCACAGGCCAGGTGAACGATCACGGTAACAGGATCCCACTTATCCACCCGGCACTCCCAACAAGTAGGAGGTTTGAAAAGGGATCTCCAGCATGGGGGTCCATTAATCCCGGCCACAATCCTCCTTTCCCATGCTCTCGCACTCCGAATGCCACCTCCAACACAAATGGCAACCCAGATTCTGTACAACCAGTGATGGATTATACGAACATGGTCGACGCGACGGCCAGATTGTTGACCATCCAAGAGGCGAGATGCTCTTGTCTGATGATCCAAGGTTTCCGGCTTTACCAGATTGCTTTCCTGTTGCAACGCGATCAACGTTTTTTACGGCGGCTTGATCAATATTCCATCCGAGACAATCATGGAGACATGCGCCAGATAACCCGGCGTTTGTCGCAACCGCCTTTTGTTTGGCAGTCGCACGCAGCCCACGGAATTCTGAGATGAACTCGCGCACAGTCTTTGGTCTGGAACCGCGCCGCTAGAGATACGCTCGATCAGATTACATGCTCCGCGCGTACCAGTGTCGAGGGCGGATGGTCCCATTTGTTCCACGTATCCAGGCAACGGGAAATTAATGGTATCCTGATCCAACACCTGAATGAAACCGGGCATGAGGATTAAAGCAGCATATTGCCCGACCAACCACGCAGCATTGAAAGACCACTGGAGTAAGTTGCTACTCCGGCCAGTGCATCGTGATCAAAGTGCCGTTTTTAAGGTGTCTTGGATGGTGCTCCAGAACCGGTTTTTGCCAATACGGTCCAGAGAATCTCTGATGCGATGGGCGGCTGCCGGTGACAATCTCGACAATCCGAAGTCGCCCCCCGTGCAACAACGTGCCGCCCATACGCATTTAGCGCATTGCTCCGTTCCCCGCTGGGATCATAATGTTTGTCGCTGACCCGGATGGCGTAATCAGGGGATGCCCAATGTCTCCTGAGGCAGCCCTGGCCCGTTGTCTTCAACGTAAGGAAATCCCCCACCACAACGCTGATGTTTGGCTGTACACCAAATCCCCACAACATCAAGACGTTATCAATCAACTCCTTGGCAAAGCGGCTGGCCACCACCCCAGGGATAACTGCATTTGCAACCCTTGGTCGTAAAAAACCCACAATCAGGTTGTGAATGTTTGCCTGTTAAGCACGTGATTGCTCATTTTATTCTCCATTTTTTGTAAAACTTTTTGCAAATGCCTGTGTTCAAAACAGAACCGCGCATTGTCGAATTTATATGCGCCAGGGTTGTGTCCAGACGTCGGTTAGTCCAGTGTAGGCGGCCCATCGTCCACAGACCGGGCACCACCACTGCCTCAACCCGTCGTGAGTTCTGTAACAACCCAGTCCCCAAGGTGATGGTCAATGAAAGAAATTCCTCGATATGCACTCCGAAGCGCATGGAACTCGGTTATCGACCTCGGCAATACGACTGCCGCAGTTGCTGTCTTATCGCAGGTGGATGACCCACCATGGCGATGTCATCCGACTGGTTATCCGCTAGCTGGTGGTGTAGCAGCGGCCGGTACCACAGCCGGGTTGTGGCAGCACGGTTGCCAGTTGGGCGGAAGGTGTCGTCATGTGCAGCTCAGCTGGCGCCGCCTCTCCGTGCTCGCATCACCGCAAAATGATGGTGCGGTGGCGCGGCGCACTCGTACATATCCTCTATATATTCTCCATACTCTCCCACCCCTTTTTCCAACTAATATAGACATCGTGTACGCTATAAATTGAAAGTGCCACTTGCGCCACCTGGTGGAAAATTCTATTTAATATTGGTATGTTAAATAGGTGGCGCAACCGAAAAACAAAATAGTTGGCCACCTGCGCTACCTTTCACACCATCCCTTGGCGGTCAAAGCTGGATGCCTGATAATACCCGTATGCCATGAGCACCCTTGTCCTCCACCAAGCCGTTTCAACTGGCGTGAAGTATTCCTGTTTAAAGGCCGCTTAATGCCTGTGTCGCGCACCACGTCGATAACCCGCTATACATCAGCAGATACAGGCGAGCTGTCGGAATGTTGGCATGTCTCGACAATGGCTTGGTCCGCCTCGTTGCGCCACGTCCGCTTCAGATCTTCGGTAGAAGATGGCGGGTAAAATTCTGTTGAAAACATCAGCGATCCCCTCCAACGCCAAATTGAGAATACCGGGTAGTTCTTTCACCAGCTTTTTCAACAGCGGATCACAATTTTTTCTTCAAATTTTCATTGAATTGCAGGATTATGGCGCGTTTGAACAAGGCGTCGCTGAAGTCCCTGGTATGGGGGAGATGGTTGGTTCCGAAAGCAGGTAGCGATTGGGTGAAAATCAACGCTTATGCTTGTGTTCCGCAGTCAACTCACCGGAGACGATGGCCCTGCGTCGTTAATCCACCACCCTCGGCAATTTCAGTGACAATGCTGGCCAATTTTCCGTCAAATGAGCACGCTGGCACAAACTGATTGGGTTGAACAGCACACACACATCCCTGCCAGCCATGGCCTCTACAACAGCCAGCAACACGCTTTTTCCATTGGCTCTCCAAAAAAGAAGAACAAATTTTTCAAAACGGCATGTTGCAGCATGGTGTAATCCAATAATTGCAAACCGTATGGTTTTTTCAGAGCATCACTGTCACCGAGAAATATCTCCCTGAATTTTCAAACATTGGTGCGGGGGCTTTCAGATCGTATTCAATGGGTATTTGTGTGTTCTATAGTGCTTGACATGTGGTTGTAAATCCACCCACCTTTTTATGGTAGTCACCGTTGAGACAATTTATAAATGTTCCGTCTTGATCAAACTGGTGTCCCGGTCTATAAGTTTCTGTTTTCACCATGTCAAGAATTGAATTCACCGTCATGGTGTAATTCGTTTCCGGCGCAACCTCGTGATTATTTTTTTACTTCCGTCATCAACCTGCTTCATACTCCACTCTTCCGCCATGTCCACAGAGAATGGCATAAACAGATTCTCTTTACCCCAAAAGCCCTCTATTGTTCCATTGCGCATCAGATGTTCTCATCTTTGTTGATGCTGATTGAATTGAAAGATTTTGCATCTTCTTCGAGACGAACAGGCACCTGGCTTTTTTTGCGATAAGTTTCGCAAAAACCGATTGATGATGTTGGTAATCCACCAGCCACCAACTTTTGCAATAGGACCAGTCAACTTCTCAAAGAAATCTGGATTGGCTGGATCAACGGTCGATAATACCGTTCATTCAACCTGGGTGGGTTTGTTGCTGACCTTGATCTTGTTGGTTATATCGGTTTCAGGATCGTCACCAACATAACCCGCTGAACGAATGCCACGATCACTCGCCCCTGTCCGTAGCATTGCCCTGCATCGTTAAAATCAGATCGTCGTCATTCGCCACCTCCCATCAGGATGGGATGGCCAACCGTGCCTGTGATGCCAGCGTAGCCCGTGCCTTGGTCAACCCTGGGTTTGGGTGTGCCTGTCGTCGTCTGCCGCGATTATCAGGTCAATTGTTGGGAAACTGTCGCCGCGCCTCGATGGCAACCGGCTTCAAATTGCCGCAATCGAAACAGACCAGAACAGGATAACCAGTCGCTTCGGGATTGTGGCCCCAGTTGAAAAGCCTCCGCCAGAATCACGTGTTGCGGACTCAATGCCCCCGGCAAAAACAGCCCCTCTTTGCGCCCACCAGCGAGAAAATCCTTGTCCCCCTACCTTATCTTTGGCGGAAAAGATGGCCGGACGTTGTGCAAGTTATATCCCAATCAATCATTAGCACGAGCAGGACATTTTCCACAACGTTCCTGCCAAGCCCCAGCACTGTCCTGGATTTTTTCACCTCTTGGCAATCCTTAGACCGTGTGGAACACATTTTGCTCAAGATATGGGTGCTCTCTGCCCTGAACAGGTTCGTATATCGCCAGATTCGCACATTCTGTTGTGTGGTCCGGTGCCGCCGTTCTATCTCTTGCTGGCGTTCCAGTTTGGCAGATTCGATACGTTGCCTGATGGTTTTCCGATCAATCCAACTCATCGATCACGGCTCATCGAGTGCCACAGATGAGGTGGTTTTGTGTGAACCGAATATGCCACTGCTGGCTTGTCAATATGCAGCACACCACCCGTTTTGGTGCCAGTCTTATCGCGACGTGAAACGATGCAATTTTCATCTGGGATGATGGTATCTGGAGTTTCGATGTCAGCCTGGCCATTGTTGGCGGAAGGCATTCAGCGGAGCTGGTAGCCATTGCTTCCACATCTGAAAGCGGTATTATTTTCGGAAGAATTTTGTTTTTTCTGACCCGTCTTGAGAGCCACCTCAGGCGGGTTTTCTTTTGTGTCGGGCGACCACCCTCATCCTTCTAAAGAAGCCACCAGCGTTGAGCCTCTTCCTGCCGGATGCGCGTAGCCGAACCAAGTTTGGCAACTTGGTCCTTTTCCAGCTTTCACAAACTGTGGGTTCGTCCGATCTGGCCCATCTCAGAAATTTTGGACGGTGAGGGGTTGTGGTATTTGGCGCGGCAGAGCTCGGGGGTTTTTTGAGTGGGCATTGCCATTCTCCAAGGTTTAGTTGTCCTGAGAATGTTGTACGTAGGTGGCCGATACGGCCAGTCTCCATGTACGCTGCGTATGAAATCTTAGTGCGCTATGTATAATAATCAGTCAATCGCTATTTTTTCCTATAGCAGATGGGTTGGATCAAGTTGTCCAGCGACGATCCATTTATTGATATATTCTGCCATTTTTCGCATACTCAGCGGGTCTTTCTTCTCTTGACGCTTCCACCATTTTTCCTTCATCTCCCAAGCCGCCTCAGCTATTTTGTTCGCAGAAAGAATCCCTCCATGCTGAAGGTCTGCTTCAG
>CAUYTX010000048.1:0-7146 GCA_963575665.1 Gammaproteobacteria bacterium
CGCTCCTCCATGGCTTAAATCGGCGGGGTCACTCGACATCCTTGTCTCGCTCCATGGCATTCAAGCCGACAAGTAAGAAATGATTTTTTTCAAAGTTTGATTTGCAGAAACACAAGAATATGTATCTGCCTGAGTAATCAATTCTTCAATCCAATTACCGGGCACCTTTCCCGTAAGTTGAGATCGAACTTCCTCTAAAAGTCCTTCTGGCAGCAAACTGGATTCTTCTAGCAAAGTACTTAACTCTTCTAGTAACGCAAAAAGAAGATCTGTGGTAAGAGGTTTAGAAACAACAGGAGGAGGCATGGATAAATTTGAGGCAGCAATCATGGTAAGTACTGTTTCTAAAGAATCCTTTAGATCACCTATTGAAATATCTTTCTCTTCAGTCCGCAATTCTCTTTCCAGGTTTTCCGAAATCTTGTGTAATTCATCTGCGCCAATCGTCTTCGCTAAACTCTTGAGCGTGTGAAATAAACGAATAGCCTCTTGGTATTGTCCCGTGTTGAAAAATTTCTCAAGATTTTTGATTGTATTCGAGAAATCCCTATGAAACCCTAATAACACAGTGCGCAGAATGCCCCAATCTCCGGCCAATCTCCCTACTGCAGTCAATAAATCGAGTCCAGGAACGATAAAAGAATTTCCTAGATCGCGTGTTTCTTCGTGACTAAATTCAAATTTTTGATTTCTCGGTTGAATCCAAGTGATTAACGTTTTTGCCAATTCTTCCGGATCGATAGGTTTTGAAATGTGCTCATTCATTCCTGCTAGCATGGCGGATCTTCGATCTTCTGCCATAACTGCTGCAGTCATGGCGATAATCGGGATAGTTTTCCCTGCAATTCGAATCTGCCGAGTAGCATTAAAACCATCCATTTCAGGCATTTGTAAATCCATTAAAATAATGTCGTACTCGCGTTTCGTCGCCATAGTAACCGCTTCGAGCCCATTAGAAGCAATCTCAACGAGAACTCCCATTTTTCTTAAAAATTCTCTAGCCACTAATTGATTGGTTTCGTTGTCCTCTACCAATAAAACTTGTGCGCCGTGAATTGCCTTAGTGATTTGAAATAGATCTTTTCCCTTTGCTTGTTGTGGATAAGAAACTTTCTTCTTCCCGTGTTGTAGTTCTGCCGTTACGTCGTGTAGCCTAGAAGGGGTAACTGGTTTTTCGAGAATAGCATCTACTGGAAGATCTGCTGCCGTCTGCAAAATCATTTCTTTTTGGAAAGCGGTGACCATAATCACCAAAGGATGGAGAATGCTATCATTGTATTCTTTTCTAAGTTGATATGCCAAATCCAAACCGTTGATTTCTGGCATTTTCCAATCCAAGAGAATAAGATCAAATGGTTGTCCAATTCGTTTAGCTTCTCTTATTTTTCGTAATGCTTCTGATCCAGAATTTGCTAATGAAACATCAAACGACCACGAATTGAGTATTCTACTTAAAATTTCTAGGGAAGTATCTTGGTCGTCTACTACTAGGGTCCTCATTGGACGTAAAGGAAGAGGCTCTGTTCTTTCAGCCGGTCGGAGTGGAATTGAGAAAAAGAAATTCGAGCCTTTTCCAAACACACTTTCGACACCAATTTTTCCTCCCATTAACTCTACTAAGTGTTTGCTAATGGTAAGTCCTAAGCCTGTTCCACCATACTTTCGAGTAGTAGAGGTGTCGGCTTGGCTAAATGAATAAAATAGTTGTTCTATTTGTGCTTCAGTTATTCCAATTCCAGTATCACGTACAGAACAATATAGCCATTCTTCATCATCATTTCTAATTTGTTCTATTTTGACGTAGATTTCGCCCTGTTCCGTGAATTTGAGTGCGTTTCCAACGAGGTTGCTTAGTACCTGGCCAAAGCGCAGAGGATCTCCATTGATCATTATTGGGGTAGTTGGTATGATCTCGGTGAAAAGTTCAATTCCCTTTTCTTCTGCACGTAAACAAAATAAAGAAGAAATCGTATGCAAAACTTCTTCTAAGCTAAAATCAATTTCTTCTAGTCCGAGCTTTCCAGCTTCAATCTTGGAGTAATCTAAAATGTCATTGATAATGCCCAAGAGAGCTTTGGAAGAGTCATAAATTTTTTGTAAATAATTCCTTTGTTGTTGACTAAGAAGTGTTTCTAAGATTAATTGAGATAATCCGATGATTGCATTCATGGGCGTGCGAATTTCGTGGCTCATGTTAGCTAAAAATTCGCTTTTTGCAAGATTGGCTTTTTCAGCCGCGTACTTTGCTTCCTTCAGATCATCAATATCCATGTTGCACTCAATCCAATGGACAACTTTTCCTTGTTCGTCATAAATTGGAGTGCCGAGTGCTTTGAACCAGCGGTAAACACCGTCTTGTCTTCGTAGACGATATTCGATGTCATATTTTTCTTGGTTCGCTATTGATTGTTTCCAAATCAGAGAGGTGTGCTCTTGGTCTTCTGGATGTAAGTAAGTCATCCAAGATTTTTCCAAACTTTCTATTTCTGAAACACCGGTATATTTTTTCCATTGTTGATTGACATATTCGCTCCCATTTCCATAAGTCCACACCATGTGTGGCATGGCTTCTACGAGATCCTTCCAATGTTTTCGGCTTTCTTCCAATGCTATCTGATTGTGTTTCTTTTCCGTAATGTCTCGAATAGTGCCAATCATTAAAAATTTTCCATCAATATTGATTGGTTTTACAATGACTAATGTATCAATTTCGGATCCATTTTTATGTAACATCCGTACTTCAAATTCTGCCCAACCACGAGACTGAATAGAACGAATACGATTTGCGCTTTCGTCCGATGAAATTTGATCAATCTCTCCAATGGTTTTTTGTAAAAGTTCTTCTTTAGAATAACCAAGCATTGTACACCACGCATTATTTGCTTCTAAAATGCGCTGGGTGGTTGCGTCTACCATGCCAATTCCGTCTCTCGATTGCTCGAAATAGGCACGATAGCAGGTTTCTAAAAATCGTAAATGTTCTTCCTTTTCTTGACGTATTTGACTTTCTAGGCTCCAACGCTCGTAATACCTTTTGGCAGTTTTTTTCCAGACTAATAGCAAGGTTGCAGCCACTATCATTGCTAGCAAGGCAAAAAATAGAGAAAAAATAAGGATGCTATCCGAATACCATTTAGCAAAGGCTTCTTCCTTATCAACCTTAGAAATCAAGAACCAAGGCGAATCTGGAATTTTTTTATTAAAGGCAATAACTGGTATGTTTCGATAATCATTTCCGTATACTATTCCTGTTTTCCCCAAGATTGCCATAACGGATGGTACTTCTGTTTTAGTTAGAGGAATTTTAAGTGTAAGTGCAGAATTTGGTCGGTGGCGAAGTTCATTTAAGAAAAGGACATAATCTTTTTCTTTTTGAATTAGCAAACTTTCAGCACTTTTGCTTGCCGCTGGCCAACTTTGAATCAGCGGGTACAGTTTTTTCGATACATTTATTCTAATTAAAATAGCACCCAAAGACTTTGCGTCTTCTGAGGAAAAAAACGGCGCAATACAGAGCATATGTGGCAAAGGATTTTCTTTGTCTTTATGTAAATCGCTGAGAAAAGCTTTATGTTCAAGAAAAGACAAATCCAATGTTTGTTTTTCCATTGTGTTGAGCGTTTCTGGGTTGCCCAGAAGACTTAAGTAACTTTTTCCTGTACTATCTACAAGTTGAATGTCTTCGTAACCATAATGATCACGGAGAGAATCAAATTTAGTGATAATTTTTTCTCTTAATTCTATGTTTTGATTTTTTAACCAAGCCTGTACATCTTCAGAGAAAAAAGGACTTTCCATCAAAACAGATGCCTCGTTCAAAATACCGGACCTCCATGCAACGATGCTATCTACTTTTGTGGCCGTGATAATTTTGAGGTTTTCCTCTACTTGAAGGTGTATCATCCTTTCTCGGGAGTGATAAAAAGAAAGAACTCCAGCGATCAAGAACAAAGTGGCTCCGAAGATGAAAAATATAAGCTCACGAGGCATTACAAAAATTTCTTGTAAGGTTTCCAGATGTCTGCGCAGCATTTCAGCAATCCAAAAAAACTTGCAGTATGGGTAAATTTTGTATTCTGATTTTTGCTACCGGTATACGAGAAAAACCCTATCCTTTAGGATGGGGGTATGTCAAACTCTTCTAGCAATAACGGTGAGCCACCCGAAGCAGCTGTCCTTCCTGCCAGTCTCCGCTAATCAGTTGCATGCCCACAGGCCGCCCACGCACGAACCCAACTGGCATTGAAAGCCCGGGCAATCCTGCCAAGTTGACCGCAATCGTGTAGACATCCGAAAGGTACATGGTCACGGGATCCGCAGTCTTCTCCCCTAGGTTAAAAGCTACCGTCGGAGAAGTAGGCCCAGCGATCACATCTACCTCTTCAAAAGCGCGGAGGAAATCTTCTCGGATGATCCGACGCAACTTTTGTGCCTTAAGGTAGTAGGCATCGTAATATCCAGCAGAGAGGGTGTATGTCCCAATCATGATCCGTCGTTTCACCTCTGCGCCAAAACCCTCGTTTCGAGATCGAGTGTACAAATCCAACAAATCTTTGGGATGATCGCAACGGTGGCCATAACGCACGCCATCGTACCGCGCTAGGTTAGAAGAAGCTTCTGCTGGTGCTAATACATAATAAGCAGGTACGGCTAAGTGAGTGCTGGGCAGTCTGATCTCTTTGATAATAGCTCCCAACTTTTCAAGAGTTCTGATTGCGTCTTGGACGATGGTTCCCACCTGCGGGTCTAGCCCTTCCCCAAAGTACTCTCTTGGTAGCCCAATTCTCAAACCGGTCAGAGGAGCATCAATCCCAACTGTGTAATCAGGAGCGGGTTTTTCTACACTTGTGGAATCGAGAGGATCAAACCCTGCCATGGCATTCAACAGGTGTGCGCAATCTAATGCAGTGCTCGCAATCGGGCCAGCTTGATCCAGTGAAGAAGCAAAAGCAATCATTCCATAGCGAGAAACTCGACCATACGTGGGTTTTATGCCGGTGACCCCACAAAGGGCGGCGGGTTGTCGGATCGAACCTCCCGTGTCCGTGCCTGTGGCCGCAGTCACCAAACCAGCAGCTACCGCAGCCGCAGAACCTCCAGAAGAACCTCCCGGAACAGCTTGGGGATCCCAAGGATTTTTCACTGGACCATAAAAGCTTGTTTCATTGGAAGAACCCATGGCAAACTCATCCATGTTAGTTTTTCCAACCATCACTGCGCCCGCTTGTTGTAACCTAGTCACTACGGTGGCATCGTAAGGAGCAATGAAACGATCTAGCATCCGCGAGCCACAAGAAGTCCGTACCCCCTTGGTGCAAAAGATGTCTTTGTGGGCAATCGGAATGCCTAGAAGGGGACCAGATTCCCCTGCTGCCCGACGAGCATCCGCTGCTTCGGCTTGTGCCAGGGCTATTTCCGGAGTCACCGTAATAAAAGCGTTTAAGGTATCTGCCTGAACACGCCTTAGCGTTTCTTCCGTCAGTTCTCGACTGGAAAACTGACCCGTTTGCAGACCTGCGGACAACTCAGCAATGGTTTTCATGGGTGTCATTCAATGACCCTAGGGACTAGATACAGTCCTTCTTCGGCCAGAGGTGCAATCGATTGAAAAAGTGCCCTTTGGTCTTGTTCGGTAACTTGATCTTGGCGCAATCGCTGGATCGCATCCAATGGGTGCGCCATGGGCACAACATGGCTCACATCCACGGCATCCATTTGTTGCACGAATACCAAAATGTTAGATAGCTCTCGGGAATAACGCGGAATCTCCTCTTCCCCCACGGCCAAACGGGCCAAATGCGCAATCTTTCTGACATCAGAAGGTTCTAACATAGGAACCTCATTGCAAAGTGGTGTGCGAAAAGGTTTTTGGAAGGTTACGTGCAATAGAAGAGCCCAGGTGTTCCAAAGCACGGTCTATAAAGTCACTACGGCGCGTGTAGTCCTCAATTTTGTCCACTTTGATGACCTCGCGTGCCACAAAACCCGCGGACCCCAAATCGTCGACCAAACCCAAAGCCTTGGCTTGTTCTCCAGTCCAAATAAAACCACTGAACAAATTAGGATCGTCTTTTAGTCGGTCGCCTCGGCCTTTTTTAACTACCTCAATAAATTGTTTGTGGATTTCCGAGAGCAGCCCTTTTACGTGCTCTACTTCTTCTGGTTTCTCTGGAAGGAACGGATCTAGGAATCCCTTATGTTCACCTGCAGTGAGCAAACGGCGTTCGATTCCAAGTTTTTTGATAGCATCGACAAACCCAAAGGAGTCCATTCGGACACCAATCGAACCAATGAGACTAGCTTTGTCTGCGTAGATCTTTTGGGTTGCAACGGCAATGTAATAACCACCAGAGGCGCACAAATCGCTGACTACTGCGTAAATCGGGATCTTGGGGTATTTCTTGCGCAGCCGCCAAATCTCGTCGTTGACGTAGCCGGCTTGCACTGGACTTCCCCCTGGACTGTTGATCCGGAGGATAACTCCCGCGGTTTCTGCATCGCTAAAAGCAGCCCGCAGCGAAGAAACAATATCATCTGCATTAGTATCTTCGCCGCTAGAGATAATCCCTGTGATGTCTATGAGAGCAGTGTGTGGGCTATTGTTGAGGTTTAGAAAATCAGTTCCTTCGCTCCAAAAATAGAGACCAAAAATCGAAAATACATAAAGAAATCCCAACATTTTGAAGAATATCCCCCAACGACGGGTACGCCTCTGTTCGTCAACAATGGACGAAGCGATTTGTTGGATGGCTTCTCGTTCCCAGCCTGGCTCGGTAGGCTGCTCATTTCGTGGGTGATACATGAAAAATCCTCTTGGGTAAAACCCTCCAACTCAGGATTGTAGCACGCCACAGGCTCAGTGGCTTCTTAAAAATCAGAATGGTTCTGGCAACATTTAGAAAGGCTGAGTAAGTTTTTTGGGTAGGTTGTTCCTCCCTTCTTCCGAAATTTAGAGGGAGGAAGTGGTTAGCTTTGTCATAGCTGAATCAACATAAAACGGTTATATTGTATTCTATGGAACCTCCTCCCGCCTTCGGCGTACTCCCCCTTAGAGCGTTTTTCGATTAAGTGGATGATGGTAATATAGTAGAAGTTGAACTGATAGGTAGGGTAAGATGGCAAGATCGTATTCACAGGATTTAAGGG
>CAUYTX010000049.1:0-7045 GCA_963575665.1 Gammaproteobacteria bacterium
AGGGATAAACCCCTATTGTTTTGCATAAAAACAACAGTAGTATTCTGAGCATGAAAACTGAAATACTTGAAAAAAGATGCGCTGAAGCCTTGCATGGGTACGCTCAAACAATGGCAGATGCTTACACAACCGAACCAGAGGACTTTGATGCGGCTGTAACAGCTTTGCTTGCCAGAACGTTAGAACTTCATCTAAACCGCACAATCAACCTGGAGAACCTATACAAATGACCCAACAAGCAATTATTCGAGCTTTACAGAATGGATCGCTTACTGCCTATGAAATGGAGAACCTGACAGGCATCCCAAGAACTTCAATCGTGGCTGCTTGCAAGAAGATGTTTCGTAAAAAGCAACTTACTGCTGAAAAGATTAAGTTGGGTAGGTCTTGGATACAAAAATACACATTAGAACCACACATGATTGAGGCCACAAAAGCCGCCAATGATGAGCCATACAACAAGCTAAATCCTTTTGACATACGCAATGCACAGGGCATCTTTAGCAAGGCTGAGTACGCTGTGATGAACTCTCAAGCCCGTAGATTGCTTGGCAGACAAACAACAAATGAAATCACAAATAATCAATTTATTTGAAAAAAACCTATTGACACACTAAAAAATTGTGTACAATAAAGTTGTTGCCGTGAGAAGCGACCAATTGAAGCCACTTAATTCTACTCTCGCCCTTGGTTTTTGCTCTAGGGTTCTCACCGAGGGTAGAGCTAAGTGGCTTTTTTTACGTCCATCTCTCTGCATCCGTACTCCACACGATAGCAGCGCATTTGCATGGATGGCTTGGAAGAAAACACCGACATCAGGAAACACCCCCTGTTTGCCGACCAGCGTTGGTTAAGCGACTGGTAAAGCATTTGGTACATCGGTGGTAACAAGGCCAAATGTATAAGCGAATTAACTCGTCATGCGCACTTGGGGCGTTTTGTATTTTAGTTAACAGGAGTCAATAATGAATACCATAATGCTTGGAGAAGGTCGGATAGAAACCCCTCTATCCACCCTTGGAGAACCTATGTCTAAAGAAAACAACATGGATAACTTTGAGAGATTCTGGAACACATGGCCTAAATCATTCAGAAAAGGCGGTAAGTCTGCTTGCTTAATGAAATGGAAAAAGTTTTACTGTGAAACCTGTGCAGATCAGATCATCAAGCACATAGAGTGGATGAAAACAACCGATGCTTGGAGAAAAGACGATGGTGCTTTCATTCCCGCACCTTTGGTCTACCTGAACCAACAGAGATGGGATGGGGCTGAGATTCCAGAAGGCTTCGGGATCAAAGTTGAAGCGCAAATTGATCCTGCCCTTGCCAAGATAGAGTCTGATAGAAAAAAAGCCGTACCTATGCCTGAACACATCCGACAGGCTATGGCTCAATTAAGGAGCAAATCTTGAGCCACTACCAAGCAATGCAGTTGTTGGACAAGGTGCGTGAGGGCGTACCATTTCCGCTTCACCTGATAAACCAAGCCTTAGAGCTTACTGGTGACCTAGAGTAAACCCCTATGGCGTATTCGAGAAAAGTAATATCCAATGAAGGCGACAGAGTTATTTTGGAGAAAGCCGAAGCAAGGGAGATATTCCGAACTTGGCAATCCCTGAGAGACAATGATTTTGTTCGTGCCAGGCTTGAGCGTTGCGAGAGAATCTATGGTTCAGGTGCAAGAGATCGGGTCAGGTTTTATATGCGTCAAATGAAAGAAGGACAAATTGAATGAGTTGGCTTTATTCGCAGGTGCTGGTGGAGGAATACTTGGGGGACACCTCCTTGGTTGGAGAACAGTCTGTGCAGTCGAGTGGGAGCAGTACCCCGCAAGCGTACTGTGCGCCCGACAAAATGACGGGCTTCTCCCGCCTTTCCCGATTTGGGATGACGTTCAAACCTTTGACGGAAAACCTTGGAGAGGAATTGTTGACGTTGTATCGGGAGGGTTTCCTTGCACCGACATTTCCGCAGCAGGAAAAGGAGCAGGAATCGATGGAGAATCCTCTGGAATGTGGCGAGAAATGGCGAGGATCATTCACGAAGTACGACCCAGATACGTCTTCGTGGAAAACTCACCAATGCTCACTTCTCGGGGACTTGGAAGAGTTCTCGGAGACCTGGCCTCAATGGGGTTTGATGCGAGATGGGGAGTGTTGGGAGCAGCGGACGTTGGAGCGCCACATCAGAGGGACAGGATATGGATTGTCGCCAAATGGCGTGGACAGCTTCCACACGCCCAACACGACAGGATTAGATGGTGGGAGCAACAGCAGGAAAGCTTTGAAACAACGCATCGACAAATGGCCAACCCCGACATCATCGGATTGGATGAGTCCAAAACAAAACGGGATCGAACTCAAGAACAACAGGTTTGTCAGAACGAGCTTGACTACGGGAACGAAATTTGGAGCAAAGCTATCGGATGCGGTCAACTTAGAGATGAAAAAGAAGTGGCCAACTCCACAGGTGTCGGACTCCAAGGACAGGGGGAATTTGAGCAACCCATCAATTCAAAGACGTATAGAGATTGGGAAGCAAGTCAATCTACAAATGTGCGTGAGTCAAACTTCTGGGCAACTGAGTCCAACATTTGTCGAGTGGTTAATGGGATGGCCTCAAGGGTGGACAGAATTAAAGCCCTCGGAAATGGACAAGTCCCCTTGTGTGCCGCAACCGCATGGAGAATCCTAAAATGACATTCATGGTGACATTCAAAGTAGACGCTAACCCTGTTGGCAAACAAAGAGCTAGATACGTCAAGAGGGGAAACTTTGTGCAAACTTACACCCCTGAGAAGACAAGAACCTATGAAACCTTAATTAAAGATGCCGCAATTGAGGCAATGGGTGCGTCTGAACCGCTAGAAACCCCTGTGAGCCTGTATCTTTACATTCGAGTGCCAATCCCTGCATCGGCAACCAAAAAGAGACTACAAGCCATTGAAAACGGCTCAGAAAAGCCAACAAAGAAGCCTGACGCAAGTAACATCCTAAAAAGCGTAGAAGATGGCATGAATGGGGTTGTCTACCATGACGATTCTCAGATCATAAACATCCACGTTACGAAGGTTTATTCAAGTCTGCCAGGCGTTGATATTTGCGTAAAAGAATGCCTAGATTAGGGTAAATCCCTATGGTATTACGCAAGCAAATAGGTAATATTTAATTTTTAACAGGAGTTACATCATGGAATCAACTTGGGAATTTGACACAACAGTAGGTGCGGGTAGCGAAGTGGTTACTGTCGTTTACGAGTATGAAAACGATGGCGAGACAACCTATAACGAGTCTATCAAAGAGGTTTGGTTTGAGGGTAAAAACGTCATAGGGCTATTCTCTGATGAACAATTCAAAGAATTAGATATTGAGGCAGCCATGCGGTTTCAAAATCACAAACTCAACTATAAGACCGAGGATGTATGAAGCTAGATGAACTCGAAAAGATGGCACAACAGACTGCCGCTTATGGGGTTCATCCAAGTGGTGAATTCATTTACTCGTTTTACACCGAGCAACTGCAAGCCTTTGCCAAACTGATAGCAGAACATGAGCGCAAATGGGTAGGTCTTACTAATGAGGAAATAACAGATTTGTACCATAACGAAAACCTTGGGCAACAGAGTGCAGTAGCTCAAGCAATGGCCTTATTGAAGGAAAGGAACACATGAACAGAGAAGACATCCTCCGCATGGCACACGAGGCTAGGTTTTATGTCAAAAACGATGAAGCCTATAGCCCATCCAATCAGGAAGACCATGAGTTAACCGAATACCTAGAATGCTTTGCCAAACTGGTAAGAGAACATGAACGTAATGAAATAATCCAAATTTTGGATGATTCAACGGGTTACGTTCAAATGGACTTGATTAGGGAAAGAACATGACAAAAGACGAAATTTACAAAATGGCACAAAAGGCCAATTTGCCAGCTTGTCACATAACGCACCCCAAAGCACTTGAACGCTTCGCTATCTTAGTTGCCAAACAACAAAGAGAGGAAGACGCAAAACTGGTGGAAAGCATGACCTTGGAGTGGCCCGATCAACCAGAATTTGCCCAAATAGAGAGAACAACTATTCAGGATTGCGCCAAAATTATCCGACAAAGGGTCGTTACTTATGATTGAACAAAAGAAAGACGCACCAGGCAACCCGCCATATTGGGTATGCACTAACTGCAAATGGGCTTTTCAGGCTTTACAAGAGGCTAACGAACATGGCAGGAGATGCGGTAGAGATGAAGTAGCCCCTATATATCGCCACTATGAACGGGAGATCAAATGAACGAGCCTACACTTGCGATAGAGTTCATCATAAAAACAGCACCACTTTACGCCAAGGCTAAGTCTGATCGAATGTTCTTAGAAGAATTCAGACGATCAAAACACGCACAACTGAAAAGCCTTGCAAAAACTGAGGTACTGGGAAAGCAGGACACATTCGCTTATGCACACCCCGAATATGTGGAAATACTAGAAGGAATCAGGGCAGCCGTGGAAATAGAAGAACGCTATCGCTGGTTAATGACCGCAGCCCAAGCTAAGGTTGAGTGCTGGAGAACCGCCCAATATTCAGCCCGAATGGAAATGAAGGCAACCACTTGAACAACAAACTAAGCGCAAGGGAAAGGCTACACCTTGCAAGGGTTAAAGGTCTCCCATGTTCAGTTTGTCAGGCATCAGGGCCAAGCGAAGCTCATCACTATAAACAGGGTTTGCAATATACCTGCATCGCTTTATGTGTCGATTGCCATCGAAACCCAGTGATGGGATGGCATGGGCAGAAACGGGCATGGGCTATCAATAAAATGGATGAAATAGACGCATTGAATGAAACCATTCGCAGATTGTGCGAGGAAATGCCCTCCAAAGGCCATAAAAGCCCCTTTTAAGCCGTTTTCAGGCACTGGGGTATAGCGTGATAAGGGTTTAGACGATTAGGGGCTTAAACAAGGGCTTTTTATAGACGTAAAAAAACCCGCTTTTTAGTGCGGGTTGTGGGTTTATCGTTTGCCTGACAGAATTCTGATAATGAGAGCCGCTATTGCATAGATCATTTAAGCCCCTTAAATTTGCTTCAACTTGATCACACGTGCCATTTTTTGGCCATGAGCAGGATATGCAATCAATGGGACATCTTTAGACCAGCAAGCCCTGCAGCCATTACAGTTACCCCCATGGGCATAAGCTTCGCATAATTGAACCCCTTCCCTTGCCTGAAATGTGGAAACGTCAGGGCCGATAACCGATCCATGCAAGCCCTCAATATATTCACCCTGAATAGAATCACTGGAAAACCTGACTTTTACATTAGGTAGAGCTTCCATTTGTGCGAAAACGTGGGCAAATTTGGGAAATTTGTGCATCCTAGTTGGCAGCCAATGGTTAACCCAAGGGGTTTGAATCATTACTTCGAGTATTTTTTCCGCTAAACCCAGCGTGTAAACGTCTCCCGAATCAAACCAGCGGAAATAACGATCTTGATCTAATTCGGAAACCATATCGGAAACCCAGTCTAATCGTTGCCAGTCCTCGCGGTTCGAGATTCGAGGGGCTTTTACGTTCGGGTAATTGTAATTGCCGGTGGTGGCGTAACAGCCCTTGCAAGCATCGACAAGCTCACCCGGTGCGGCCCAAGAACCTGAGCATGTATCAAGGGCTTGCAAGCTCCATGAGCGAGCGTTTAGTTTTGAAGTATTTGAAATTTTGATCATATGAACACCTATTTACAGTTAAAAAACAATTCTAGGGGCATGAAACCCCTAGTAAATCAGTGAAAACCCTTAAGCGGTTTCAGCGTTTAACTCTTTTGATTCGCTTAAAGCTTCAGCATATAAAGCGCACAATTCTGATATCTCATTGATATCAGCGTGTACGTTTTCGCTGTAACCATCGCAACATTCTGACCAAACCCCATCGGCATCGTCATACATAAGGGTTATGGTTTGATGCAATTTCCATCGCTTATTCACCCCAGCAAGCAAATGCAAAGCTTTTTTGTACTCTTTTAATGCTGGTTTGCTTTTAAAAAATTCAATTTGACGGGTTACCGCTTTTTCATAAGCATAATTGGGATCGATGCCCGCTTTTACTTTTGCGTGTAATTTCCAGCCAAAACCGATATTTTTTAGAATTTTGCCATCGCTGAAATAAGCTTTTACGCTAGTCAACGCTGTAATGCGGCCTATCTCTTGACCATGTACTGATAATTTTGCCATGTGACACCTGTTAAAAAAGAAAAAGAGAGATTATTTGACCAAAACGTCAAAATAATGCAAAGCCCCTATGCAAAGCATTAGACCTATTGCAATAGCGGAGAGAATGTCTAAAATTGTGTTTTTCATGTTGCAGCCTTTTTAACGTAATGATGCGGGAAAGTGAGCGATCACGCCTTGTTCAATGTGTACGAGCTGGATTAGATTGTGTTTATTGAATGAGCGCATACGTTCGCTGAGTGACAAATACCGCTCGAAGTCCCTTAAGACTTTTCCCATTGTACGAGCGCTGAAAAGTACACTCTGGTGCGTTCCTTCAGTGGCAGAATTGTGCCAACAAATAATTGAGTAAGTGTTCATGTTTAAGCCTATCAATTTACCCGTTCACGTTGAACGTATAGTAATTATCGGGTTAAAAAAAGAAAAAACTATTAGGACAAACCCTAATAAAGTACAATTATTTAAATTATTTATTGGACAAGGTTAGATCATGGCAAGGCCACCCAAGGTTGATACAGTGCAATTTAGACGCAAGCTGGATAACCCTAAGTTGCAAATACTATTGTCAGCCGGTGAAGGGAATATCAGCAAGGGTTTTGAAAACCTAATGGCCTTGTATCAGTACTTGCATGGCATCGGATACAGAACGGATAGCCCATTGGAAAGCATAGGGTTAGTAACTAACCTAGACGGAAAGAAAAGGGATAGCCCTTGCCAAGCGAATCAGTAGATAAGGGTTTTTAGACTATCTCTTAGCGATAATTTTAGGCTTGTCATTGTGTGCGGGTTTACTTGCATATTTTGACATTTTAGTTAAATAATTTTCTTTTT
>CAUYTX010000050.1:0-7011 GCA_963575665.1 Gammaproteobacteria bacterium
TTTTTCCACGCTGAGAACGCCCATAGTGGCGTGTCATAGAGGTCGAAAACCATGTTTCGTCTATGAAGACCAGCTTGCTTGGATCGAGCGTTGGTTGCATTGAACAGCAGACCCCAGATTAAAACCGCGCTATTCATCCCCGCCCTAAAGGATGGTTTTTTTCGCGCATACTGATAGAATCGATTTTGTGCTCTCAGGATTGTGGCTCTAAAAAGGCGAAATCCTGACACTTGCCAACACCCATAAATTTACCTTATAGTGCGCAGTATGGCATATGGTTCTATTACTAAGGGATTAGGGTCTCTCTAAAGACATAGTTTTCTGCATCTTGGGGGTCACATGACTGCTGTCCTGTCACGCCGTCGCTTTATCACCTTAGCTGCCGCTGCAGCGGGGCTGCCTCTACTCTTAAGAACTCAGTCTAGTGCGCCACGGCTTGCCCGTTGGGAAGGCACTGCGTTGGGAGCACCGGCCTCCATTCAGCTCTACCACCAGAACGAAGCTCAGGCCCAGGCAGCATTACACGCTTCGATTACGGAATTGCAGCGGTTAGAAAAAATCTTTAGCGTCTACCGTGCAGACAGTGCTATTTCGTTACTAAACCGTACTGGTAGCCTCGAAAACGCCCCACATGATTTGATGTTTCTTTTAGAGCACGCTTTAACGCTTGCCAAAATCAGTGATGGTTTCTACGACCCCACCGTTCAACCACTCTGGCAACTTTACTTTCGCCACTTTACCGCTTCGAACCCGAACTTAGAAGGACCTTCAGTTGCCGAGATTCAAAATGTCCTTTCTCGAGTAGATTGGCAGAACGTTGAAGTTGACATTCAACAACGACGAATCGTTTTATCACGTTCCGGGGTAGAGATCACCTTGAATGGTGGTGCACAGGGTTACATCACCGATCGTGTTGCCGACGTCCTCAGAGTACATGGTTTTGAAAGCATGTTAGTAGACATGGGAGAACCTCGGGCCTTTTCAACTAAACCGGATGGTTCTGCTTGGCGCGTCGGAATTGCCAACCCTGCAGATCCAAGCCGCAGCCTAGCCACCCTAGATCTAGTGGATCAGTGTATCTCGACTTCAGGTGGTTATGGTACGCTTTTCGATCCTGAAGGAAAATTTACTCACCTATTGGATCCGAAAACGGGTCGCACCGCACCTGCCTATTTCAGTGTCTCCGTAGTGGCCAAGTCTGGCACCACTGCCGATGGCCTTTCCACTGCTCTCCTGTTAGCTCCTCCCGATCGTCGTCAGTCCATTCTAACCGCTGCAGGAGGTCAAAAAGCAATTTTCGTGACTCCAAAAGGTATTGATTCAACCTTGGTGGCCTAGCCATGTCACCTGAAGACAATTTTTTGGAGATTTCAGATTTTCAAGAAGGAATTGCTCGAGTGGTCTCCATCGAAAACGGGCAAGTATGGCTTGAACCCGAACAAAAAGAGAGTTGTGGCTCGTGCAGCTCTTCCGGGAGTTGTGGGAGCAAAGGCATTGGGACCGTTGCAAACCGACTAGAAGCAAGACGATTCTCTATTCCAAATGAAGATGGTCTTGTTTTGGGTGATCGAGTAGTCGTGGGTGTTCCAGGAAATGCGCTGGTCAAAGCCGCCCTCACTGCCTATGGTTTACCAATTTTGATGATGCTCGCTGGGGGAATCTTCGTTTCTGGGTACGGGGATGTTCCTACCTTGGTTGGCATGGTTTTCGGATTAATTTTTGGTTTGTTCCTAGCTAGGATCTTGGCTCGTCGGTTAGCAGCCCAAGGTGCCCTAACCCCACAATTCCTTCGTCGCGTGTAAATTTTCCAAAAGGAGTCCTTTCCAGTGCAAGAATACGTCCTTTTGATGATTAGTGCAGCTCTAGTAAACAATGTCATTTTGGCGCGGTTTTTAGGGCTTTGTTCTTTTATGGGGGTCACCACGAGGGTAGACACTGCTGTTGGAATGGGACTTGCCGCTACTTTCGTGATTACGGTTTCTTCGATGGTTGATTGGGCCGTGGAGGCCTTTTTATTGCAACCCTTTGGATTGGGTTACCTTCGGACAGTTACTTTTATTTTAGTAATCGCGGCGGCTACGCAGTTTACTGAAATGACCGTGCGTAAGGTTTCACCTCCACTTTTCCAAATGCTTGGGATTTACCTGCCATTGATTACCACTAATTGTGCCGTGTTAGGGGTAGCACTTCTGCTGGTAGAAGGAAGGATGAGCTTTTTGACCAGTACCCTCTTTGCCTTCTTTTCTTCTGTTGGGTACAGCCTAGTGATGGTCATCTTCGCGGGATTGCGGGAAAGGTTAGCTTTAGCAGAAACTCCCATTCTGTTTGCAGGCCCGCCCATTGGGTTTATCACGGCTAGTTTACTGGCATTGGCGTTCATGGGTTTTTCTGGCATGAGCCACTAATTTTACTTTCGCGGAGGATCTTTCCATGTTGCTCGCAGTGGGTAGTCTCACAGCCATGGGTGTTGCCTTAGGAGGTTTGTTAGGGGCAGCGGCTCGATTTTTAGCAGTTGAAGAAAATCCCCTAGAGGAAGAACTAAAAGCGATCTTGCCGGGGTCTCAGTGCGGTCAATGCGGATATGTTGGTTGTGGACAAGCAGCGGCAGCTTTGGCCAAAGGAGAAGCTAAAGTCACGATTTGCAGCCCGGGTGGTAAAGCGGTGGCTGAGGCATTGGCTAAAAAATTGGGTGTTTCCATAGACCTCTCCAGACATATTGAAAAAGGACCTGAATACGCAGTAGTTTTGGAAGAATTTTGCGTGGGCTGCACTAAGTGCCTCAAAGAGTGTTCATTGGATGCCATCTTCGGTGCCAACAAACTCATGCACTCGGTGATTGTCGATGCGTGCCATGGTTGTGGGAGATGTGCCGAGGTCTGCCCAACAGAAGCCATTGAAATGCGCCCTGTTGAAAAAACGATCAAAACTTGGTTTTGGTCGAAACCAGAGCGAACTCAATCTAGCTTGCACTGAGGATCTCCATGAAATTGTTTCCCATGCGAGGCGGTGTTCACCCCCAGCAGAGAAAGGAAAAAACACGCGAGCAGGCCATTACCTCACTGCCTATGCCCGAGTGGCTTTACATCCCTCTTCAACAGCACGTAGGCTCTCCAGCACAAGTGCTCGTGGCACCCGGAGAGCGAGTCCGCAAAGGGCAGATGATTGCCCGTTGTGATGGCGCGATCTCGGCTGCCCACCACGCGCCTACCTCCGGCATTGTCGAGACCATTTCGGATGTGACTGCTCCCCATCCTTCTGGGTTATCTCAAACCATGATCATCATTCACTCAGATGGAAAAGACGAATGGGCTGATCTGCCACTACCGCTTCCAGATTCCTCAGACCTTGCAACGATCCGTTCACGAGTTGCTGACTCTGGAGTGGTTGGTATGGGAGGAGCTGTTTTTCCAGCCGCTGTCAAATTAGACCTTGGACTTCGGTACAAGATCGATACCTTAGTGCTCAACGGTGCTGAATGCGAACCTTACGTTACTTGTGATGATCGGATCATGCGCGAGTACTCAGAAGAGGTGATTCATGGGGCACAAATTATCGCTCGGGTTTTGGGGGCTACTCGCATTGTGGTGGGTATTGAAGATAACAAACCAGAAGCCATTGAGGCCATGCGCCAAGCCGCAACATCTCATCCTGAAGTACAAATTGTTTCCGTGCCAGCTCAATATCCAATGGGCTATGCCCATGATCTCATTCTTGCCACCACAGGACGAGAAACGCCAGCAGGAAAGAGAACCGCTGAAATTGGCGCAGTTGCTTACAACGTAGGCACTGCCAGGGCAGTCGATCACGCAGTCCGACTTGGGCGTCCTCTAATTAGTCGCGTGGTCACTGTAGCGGGTGGCGCCATTCAAGAACCCAAAAACTTAGAAGTGCCGATTGGGGCGCGGATTTTAGATTTAGTGAGCTTTTGCGGAGGGTTTTCTGAATCACCGGCTTGCATCGTCAGTGGTGGGCCAATGATGGGGCAACCCTTGCCAAGTCTTGAGACTCCAGTAATCAAGGGTGCTTCTGGTGTGTTAGCACTCTCTGCCGCTGAAATGGCAGCAAAAAAGGAAGGTCCCTGCATTCGCTGTGGTGCTTGTATCGATGCTTGTCCTTGCGGTTTGGTTCCAGTTGAGATGGCAGCACTGATCCGAAGAGAAAATCTCAAGGCTGCAGAAAAGATCGGTGTGGCAGATTGCATTGGTTGTGGGAGTTGTTCTTGGGTTTGTCCTTCTCACATTCCATTGGCCCGATACTTCCACTACGCCAACGGCCAAATGGGAGTACAAGAACGCGATCGCCACAAGAATGAATACATCCGAACCTTGGTAGAGGCACATACCCAACGTATGGAAAAGCTCGCAGCTGCCAAACGTGCAGCCCAAGCCGCTAAAAAGGCACCCACTCGTCGTGAGGAGGCAACCTCGTGACTATTCTCCAAAGCGCGCCTTTTATTCACACAGCAAATACCGTCCAGAAGACCATGGGAACGGTTATGTTGGCATTGGCACCCGCTACTGTCCTTAACCTTTACTTATTTGGGTTGCCTGCGATCTTTTTGTTTACCGTGACCGTAGTCTCTTGTTTAGTAGTCGAAGCGGCTTGCCTCGTGGTGGCAAAGCGGCCAATTCAAGAAACTCTCTTGGATGGTTCTGCCACCTTGACAGGTTGGCTATTGGCCATGAGTTTGCCTCCGTGGGCACCTTGGTGGATCGGCGTACTGGGTGCTATTTTCGCCATTGCCCTCGCAAAACAACCTTTTGGGGGTTTAGGACAAAACTTGTTCAATCCAGCGATGGTCGCTCGGGTTGCTTTGCTCATTTCGTTCCCATTGGCAATGACTTCATGGGTACTGCCACATCCCTTGTTTTCAGACTCTGCGCCAGGTTTAGTCGATACCTTTTCAGTGACCTTTCAAGGACAAGTACCCGATGCCATGAGTGCTGCCTCAGCTCTTGGGTACGTAAAAACTGAGTTATCTCGTGGGATTCCAGTCTCGGAATCTATCAAACAAGTACCCGACCTAATGGACATGGCACTTGGCTACCGATCTGGTAGTTTAGGCGAAACTTCAATGCTCCTGATTCTGGCAGGGGGTCTGTTCCTCATTCGGCGTCGTATCATTTCTTGGCATACACCCGTTGGGCTCATCGGTGCCGTTTTTTTCATGGGCTCTTTTTTTCATTTTTTAGATCCTAATCGATATGCCAACGGAAGTTTTCACCTTTTTTCTGGGGCTACCTTTTTAGGTGCATTCTTTATTGCCACCGATTACGTCACTGCACCAGTCTCCAAAGTAGGACGATTGGTCTTTGGGATGGGCTGCGGTCTTCTCACTTGGGTGATTCGAACCTTTGCAGGCTACCCCGAAGGCATGGCCTTCGCCGTTTTGCTCATGAATTCCCTTACTCCGATCATCGATCAATACACTCGGCCACGTCTCTTCGGTCGAGACCGAAAAGGACGCCCACTTACCATCCAAAAGGGAGATCGCGCATGAACAAAGAAAACGCAATGACCCATGGTTTGATTTTGGGTGCCTTTTGTTTGGGGTTCGGGTTGCTATTGGCGATTACAGACCAACTGACTCTTGAGGATATCGGAGCACGTGCTCTCGAAGATCGGCAAAATTCATTGAGTCAGGTAATTCCATTGGAAATCCACGACAATAATCCAGTCAAAGACATGATTACTTTGAAGGATGAATCTGGAAAAGAAATTCCTGTTTACTTGGCAAGCAAAAATAAGGAAATTACTGGAGTGGCCTACGAAATTGTAGGTTCTGGCTACGCAGGTGCCATCAAACTAATGTTAGGCGTAGATCGAACAGGCAATATCCTCGGGGTTCGGGTGCTCTCACATCATGAAACCCCGGGTCTTGGGGATCGTATTGAAGAGAAAAAAAGTTCTTGGATCTTGAGGTTCACGGGACTTTCTTTAGGCAACCCTCCTGTTGAAAAGTGGAAAGTACAAAAGGATGGTGGTGCGTTTGACCAGTTTTCTGGGGCTACTATTACCCCGCGCGGTGTAGTGGGTACCATTCGAACCGGATTAGAGTTTTTTGCTAAACACAAAACAGAATTGTTGGGAGAAAAATAGTGAAGCTAAAAATCATCCTACATTCTGCAGAAGAAGGAGGTTTTTGGGCTGAAGTGCCTGCGATCCTTGGTTGTGCTACGCAGGGAGACACACTGGAGGCACTTTTTGATAACTTACGTGAGGTCGTAGAAGGCTGCCTTTCTGTGGATTTAGAAGAAATAAAACTTTCTGAGACGGATAAGATTTTGGAGATTGCGGTGTGAAATCTGTTTCTGGGAAACATTTTTCACGAGTTCTCGAAAAAAGAGGGCGGCGTTTAGTCAGAGTAAACGGGAGCCATCACATATACGTGAAGATGGGGAATCCTACAAGGATCTCCGTGCCGATTCATGGAAATGAGAATCTTAAACTCGGTATCCTTGAGCATTTTATCAGTATGCGCGAAAAACCCCGTCCTTCAGGGCGGGGAGGCAGATAGCGCGGTTTTAGTCTGGGGTCTGCTGTTCTTCGATATATTTTCGAATAACGGAAATAGGTGCTCCTCCACAACTGCTAGCAAAATAACTAGGTGACCATAGATTTCCCTTCCAAAGTCTTTTCTGAATCTTAGGGTCCTTGCGTATCACTCGACTTGAAGATCCTTTTAGTCTGTTTACCAAAACTGAAACACAAACCTTTGGAGGATAGTTTACTAATAGATGGACATGATCTTTTTCTCCATCAAACTCTATTAGATCCGATTCAAAATTCGAACATACGGTTTCAAAAATCATATGAAGATTTTCCAACATCTCTTTGGTAAGTACCTTAGAGCGATACTTAGTTACAAAAACTAAGTGAACATGTATTTCAAAAACGCAGTCTCTTCCATGTCGAATATCCTTGTGTTTGAGTCGAATCATGAGTCACCTCATGAGGCTCTCGATTAGATCCGTACGTGCGATTTTCACCGCATACGGCTCCCGATGATAT
>CAUYTX010000051.1:0-6922 GCA_963575665.1 Gammaproteobacteria bacterium
CTTCTTCCTGAAGGTGGATGCAACGCCGTGCAAGCTCGTCGACACGTGCTTCGAACGCATCCCAAATACCACGTTTATCTAAAGGAATGGCCATTTTTTCATATAAAAAAAAGAGTTACCGTGTTTTAAGGTGGAAACTGATTAGAAAAGAACGGAATGTGTCCGTTAATACTAGATATTATGATACTAGAAGGAGAGCAAAAAGTACAATCTCTTCGGAAAATGGTAAAGAGGTAACCTCACCTCCTGACTCCTCTCCTCCCTATTCAAGCCATATCATGTAAGCTATCTCAAAAGTACCTTATCCCTAAATTCTCAAAAGGCGACCTCACCCCCTAACCTCCTCTCCCTGAAGGGCGAGGAGAAATAAGACAAAATGTTCTCTGGCAAGGAGAGGGGCTAGAGGTGAGGTTGCCTTGGTAAAGTCAAAGTGACATATGACAACTCTAATTGTTCAAGCAGGAGGGAAAGGCACTCGCTTGGAACATTGCGGTTGGAACAAACCAAAGTGTTTAGTACCCATTGATGGAAAACCGATTCTTTATCATCTATTAGAGGCTTTTTCTCCTGTTGGTAATATTTTAAAAGTTTTTGTAATTGCTCAGCATAAGATCGACGTATTGGAAAGGTATTTGGAAGTTTACCCACCTGCTCAAACCATCAAAATTTCGTTACCGAGTGGACATGGCACGGTGAGTGGTATTTCCAACGCGCTCCTTTCTTTGGAAGAGCATGAAGCATTTTGGGTGGTTTGGAGTGATTTGGTGTTTCATGAAAAACAAATAGAACCAAAATCGGATATTCCTATTATTTTTTTATCAAGAACATTTCCTTGTCGTTGGTCTGCACAAGACGGTAGCAATACTTTAGTTCAAGAGAAAAGTGATCAGAGTGGTGTCATGGGTTTATTCTGGTTTCCAAATAAAACTTGGTTGGCAGGACTACCAGAAAATGGTGAGTTTGTTCAGTGGTTGTCAGCGAATCTCTCTTATTTCGAAACAAGGTTTTGTGATGATGTAATTGAACTAGGAACGCTTAGTACGCTATTAAATCATTGGGATAGCAAGACTAGCACTCGATTTTTTAATCGCATTACGTACCATGGTGATCGAGTGACCAAACAAGCTGTACTTCCCGAATATCAGAAGATGATTGATATGGAGGTGACATGGTACAAAGAAGTGAATACACTTGGTTTTCGGCAGATACCAAAGTTGTATGGGGAAGCCCCCATGACCATGGCTCGTATTGATGGTTCTCATCCTTTCCAGATGCAATGGGGCATTAAAGGAAGACGATTGGTTCTTGAAAAAATTTTCAACTTAATTTCTGAATTGCATCAGCTTGGTAGTAAGCCATCTAATCCAGAAACGTTAAAAAGTGTTTATTTAGAAAAAACGGTTGCCCGAATTCAAAAGGTAGGTCGATTGTTACCTAGGCTGAACACCTTACGTTCAGTGCAAGTAAATGGTGTTTGGGTACGCAATGTGCTACATCAACGTGAACAAGAAGTGTTGTCTAATGCTTTTGCTTATGTTCATTGCGAGGTTTTTACGGTGATACATGGTGATCCAACTTTTAGTAATATCATTGTAGATCGTCAGAACAATCCTTGGTTTATCGATCCAAGAGGTTATTTTTCGGAACCCGGAATATTTGGTGATCCCAATTATGACTGGGCAAAATTGTTTTATTCTATTGTTGGGAATTATGATTATTTTAATCGACGTCAATTTATTCTCAGCATGAATGCTAAGAATATTGATATCGAAATTCGTGAAAGTGGTTGGTCACATTTTAGGGATATGGTGAATGAGCGGCTCGGTGCACACTTAAAAAGTGTACATATTTTGCATGCATTTATTTGGCTCTCTCTTTCTGGTTGGGTGGATGATGATTATGATTCTATTCTCGCCGCCTACTTTAATGGACTATATCACTTACAAAGAGCATTAGAATTATGAACGAAATTTCTCAGTTAAGTAAACTTCCAAAGATAACAATGGAAAATTGGTTAGAAACTGGTCAAGCGGCTATACGAGAAGAATCTCAAGCACTCACACAGTTAGCGGCAGGGCTGGGTGTGTCTTTTGTTTTAGCAGTGGAAACATTGCTCGCGTGTCATGGTAAAGTAATTGTTTGTGGAATAGGGAAATCAGGGCACATTGCACGTAAGATCTCATCTACCTTTGCCTCAACGGGTACACCGTCGATTTTCCTTCACCCTGCCGAAGCCAGTCATGGCGACATGGGTTTAATTCAAGAACACGATGTAGTAATTGCATTATCAAAATCTGGTGAATCACAAGAACTCTCAGATATTTTAGCCTACTGCCGTCGTTTTAGTATTCCGTTAATTGCCATTACTGCTAATTAGAAAAGTTCATTAGGCCGAGCTGCTAAGATTGTTTTACCATTGGTAAAATGTGATGAGGTCTGCCCACTCGGATTGGCTCCCACTACCTCTACGATGATGAGTCTTGCCATTGGTGACGCATTGGCAGTTGTGTGCATTCACGGTCGTGGTTTCAAATCCGATCGATTTAGAGAGTTTCATCCCGGCGGAAAACTTGGACAGAAGTTATTGCGCGTGGAAGACATTATGCACACTGGTCGGGAGTTACCATTGGTACAACGCACCGCAACTATTCGTGAATCAGTGTTAGAAATGACACGAAGTAGATTCGGTTGCGTCGGCGTGCTAGATGCGAATCAATACTTATTTGGGATTTTCACGGACGGTGATTTACGAAGAAATTTATCAGCAGATATTTTAGAGAAACCTGTCGAAAAATACATGTCGACCCCGCCATTGTTAGTTGAACCAGAGTGTCTTTTAGTAGATGCGAGTCGAATCATGGCACGGCATCGCATTCCTTCTTTGTTTTCAGTGCGGGAACGTAAACCGGTTGGAATTATTCATATTCATGATTTGTTTTCTCGTGGATTTCTTTAAAAATAGGAAATGGATTTGTTAAACCCTAGAAGTAGTCTCTTCATCTCAAAACTCTGCACTGCGGATCCCCTGCTCCTCTCAAACCTTGAGAGCAGCGGAGATTTGTTTCGTCCATACGACATCGAAGAATATTCTCATAAAGTACAGGCAGAACTCTCTGGGGTCTCAAACGAAGCAAACCTCATGGTGGTTTTGCGTCGGATTCGCCGTAGAGAAATGTTGCGCATTGCTTGGCGCGATCTAGTAGGTACTGCAGATTATGTCACCACAGTGGCTGAACTCTCATTTCTGGCGGAAGCTATTCTCGACGCCACGCTGCGCTTGTTAGAAAGTTGGATACATCGGGAACTGGGCGTACCTTATTCGCCCGTTGGCATTCCGCAGTCAATGACTGTCCTAGCACTCGGAAAATTAGGTGCTAAAGAACTTAATTTTTCTTCTGATATAGATCTTCTCTTTGTTTATCCAGAAGAAGGAGAAACCCAAGGTCGACGAGTCTTCAGCAATTCTGAATTTTTTATTCGGTTAGGCCAACGTTTGATCAAAATGCTGACTATGGTCACACCGCTTGGTTTTGTATTCCGGGTGGACATGAGACTGAGACCTTTTGGGGAAGCGGGGCCTATTGCCTCGAGTTTTGATTCTTTAGAAGGTTATTACCAAGCACATGGTAGAGAATGGGAACGGTATGCTCTTATTCGCGCTCGGCCTGTGGCTGGAGACCTTGAGGCTGGGTACGCACTACTCAAAATATTGCGTCCTTTTGTCTATCGTCGCTATTTAGACTATGGGAGTTTTGAAGCCCTTCGAGAAATGAAGGCACGAATCACCGCAGAGGTGCGACGAAAAGGCTTAGAAGATAACGTCAAACTTGGGCTTGGCGGGATTCGAGAAGCTGAATTTATCGTCCAAGGTTTTCAACTCACTCGAGGTGGCCGCACCTCGGAATTGCAAGACCCAAGAATGTTGCCTGTTTTGGAGAAATTAGGCACCTTAGGTTTCTTACCCGCTTCTGTTGTCCGAGAATTATCTAGTTCCTACATCTTTTTAAGAACAGTAGAACATCGCCTTCAGGAATACGACGATCAACAAACTCAAACTTTGCCTAAGGATGAACAAGGCCAGATAAGACTTGCTTCTTGGATGGAGTATGCAAGTTGGGAAACCTTCCGATCCGACTTAGAGCAGCACTTTGTTCGAATCCACAGTCATTTTGAGCAAATTTTTGCTGATCCTCAAATAGGAGCTAAACCAGAAGAAAATGAGTTGCACACACTATGGCATGGGCTTTTGGAACCAGATCGAATGGATGCGGTGTTATCCAAATGGAACCTACTACCTTCTGTGGTAGAGGTGCTAACAAAACTTAAAACTTGTCCTCCGGTACGTGCCCTTTCTAATGTAGGTCGAGAACGGCTAGATCGGTTAATGCCGCTCTTGCTCGCTACTGCCAGTAAATCTTCGAAACCCACTGTTGCCATTGAACGATTGGTCACTGTATTGGAATCCATTGGGCGGCGCACCACTTATATTTCTTTGTTAATTGAAAATCCCTTAGCATTATCACACCTAGTACAGCTTTGTTCTGCAAGCCCTTGGATTACGCAAAGAATTGCTCGGTTTCCGCTGCTTCTCGACGATTTGATTGATCCCCGAACTCTCTATGCTCCTCCGCGACGGCACACCTTAGTAGACACCATGCGCCAAGCCATGGCGCGTTTGCCTGAGGAAGATTTAGAATCTCAAATGGAAGCATGGCACAACGTAAAACACAGCAGTGTCCTTCGCGTGGCTGCTGCCGACATTACGGGTGCGTTGCCAGAAGGGGCTGTAAGCTTACACCTCAGCGAATTGGCCGAAGTAATGCTCCAGTTTGTCTTGGATTCGGCATGGCGCACTCTGGTGCAAAAACATGGTTATCCTACAGGAACAAACGACGACCACAAAGGATTTAGTGTCATTGCTTACGGGAAACTAGGTGGAATCGAATTAGGCTACGGGTCTGATTTAGATCTCGTTTTTCTTCACACAGGTGAGGTTTCCGCACGAACCGATGGCCCGCATCCGATTGAAACCGGTGTCTTTTTCATGCGGTTAGCACAACGGATGGTACATCTTCTCACCACGAGAACTCCCTCTGGCAAACTTTATGAAATAGATCTTCGTCTTCGACCTAGTGGGTCTTCTGGACTATTGGTGACCACTTTAGATGCCTATCGTCATTATCAATGCTCGGAAGCTTGGACTTGGGAGCAACAAGCCTTGGTGCGTGCGAGGCCCATTGCCGGAGATACGATCATTGGAGAGGCATTCCAAGAGATTCGCAGAGACGTCTTGTGTCGAGAACGCGATCCAGAAGTATTACGTCGCGATGTTCAAGAGATGCGCGAAAAAATGCGAGCTTCTCTGGCAAGTAAGAACCCGTCTTTTTGCTTTGATCTGAAACAAGATCGAGGTGGCATCGCTGACATTGAATTTTTGGTACAATACGCTGTCTTGCGCCACGCTTTCTTTTTTCCAGAGATTATTCAATGGACAGATAATCTTCGACAGATAGAGGCTCTTGAATCGCACGGGCTTATTCCAGAGGCTTCTCTTCTAAAAACTTGCTATCACCGGTTACGTCGTGCTGTGCACCATGCCGCTCTTCAGGAAGAATCAACTCGTTTGCTGAAATGGGATCAAGAGGTAGAGGATTGTCGATGTAGAGTCAGTCAACTCTGGAAGATTAGAGCCCCGTAAAGATAGCTTCTAACAATTTTTCAGTCTGTGCTTCCCAGCTAGCCTGTTGTATGAATCTCGCACCCTCCATACCTCGTACACGAGCCTCTTGGCGATTTTGATACACCTCTTCTAAACGATCTACGACTTCTTTTGGGTCACTTTCCCCCCAATCTTGGCTCAGAGGTTTTTGATTAAAAAGTGGATAAGTACGAGATTCATCAGTTAAATCTAAGTGACCTGTATTGGCAGATAAAATACAAGGCACTCCAGAAGCCATGATTTCCATGGCGACTAAATTAGTGCCTCCTTCAGCTCGATTTGGAAATACTGCAACATCTACCTCTCGGTACCATTCTGGAAATTCCCGGTTATTGATAAAACCAGTGTCTAAAAAAGAATCTCTTGGAAGACCGTTTCTTAAAAGCCACTCGGAAATGTCAAACTGTCCAGCGGAATTGATCTTTGGAGCACCCAACATATGTGGACTTCTCAAAACGCCCGCAACGGACATGGCAGGCCAAGGATTGTGCCAAGCTGTGACGAGCAATGCTTCTGGATGCCGTTTATGAAATTCTCGAAAAGCTACTAACACAATGTCTTGGGCTTTTCGAAATTCAAGTTTTCCTCCTGAAAAAATGACAAATCGATCGCCAAAACGTTTTTGTTTGCTTCTAGGTTGAAAGCGTTCCGTATCTACACCTTGCATGACAAAGGAAACTTTTGGAAACCCTAGTTTTTTCAATACTTGCGTATTCCAACTGGATCCTGCTAAAAGGTGATCCATTTTTTTCCCGATGCCAATTTTCTCGGGATTCATCTCTTCAAAAAAAATGAATCCCACGTTGTGTAAACCTTGAAACCTCGCATGACTACCAGGTTCAGTAAAATCACTTCCGAAACCATAAATAATTACGGTATCTTGTAAAAACATTGGCTGCGACGGACTTTCCTTTGCAAGACGCCGGTTTAAGTAATTCCAATCCTGTACGTATTGAAAAAGTTCTTTAGAAGCCACTTCGTCTAAGACGGGCTGATCTAAAAGACGAAACGGAGGTCCACCGCGCTTCAATAAAGATCGAACGACGTTAATACCAAATACACCCCAGCCATGTAATTCTGAGATTTGCCAACCAATACCAAGAAGGAGATCCATTTTTTTCCCGATGCCAATTTTCTCTGGATTCATTTCTTCAAAAAAAATGAATCCCACGTTGTGTAAACCTTGAAACCTCGCATGACTAC
>CAUYTX010000052.1:0-6789 GCA_963575665.1 Gammaproteobacteria bacterium
AGCCTCCGAAATGTCCAGATGCTGAGCAAGTGTTTGCAACCAGCGGACTTCCACAAGCACGCGCCTTTGGATGAGCCCGATCTCACTAAAAAAAGGACGTACCTCCTTGAGTAAGTGAGCATATCTTCCATCTAGTGGGGAAAGTGCTATCAGTGAGTCCATGTGCTAATCAACGGTTGCTTTTAGGAATATACTATCACTAGAACAATATGCTGCGCGGGTAAAGGTTTTAGTAATGAATGACCTAATTACTACTTTTGGAGTTAAGAAGGTTTCTTCTATCCTGCTTACCATGGTCTTGTACATAGCAGTGGCATGGTATGGGACTTGGATTTCTACCAATCTACCATTTTCAACTAATTTAGTGTGGTTTTCCCCGGGAGTAGGTCTGATTGCTTTTCTTGCCTTTGGGAATTTGGCCATTCCAATCGTTTTTTTGTCTAGTTTTTTAGCACACTATGGACCTTCTATTCCCTGCGATTTTAGTTGGGGAATACTAGAAACCACTGAAGCTTGGTTAGCTTGGAGGTTATTGCCTAATAGAGAAAATTTCTTAATTCAGGATCGCGCTACTTTTTTCAAATTTTTTTGGCGATCTGCAGTGCTTCCTGCGCTTTCTATTTCTTGGGCAGTCGTGTGGGTGCATCGATCTTGCAACCATCTGGAAATACCTCACACGTTAGTAGCGTGGATTGCTATTTTCGTTCAGGAAAGCGTAGACGATATCCTTGGCATCGTCGCAATTACTCCCCTATTTTTAGTAATTCGTGAGAGGGGTGTTGGTGCCGCAATAAAGTTAGGATTCAGCGTAGCGGGATGGTTGATCGTCCCAATGGCTGGCATCTTTCTAACCCATAATGCACTTTCTACTATACTTTTAGTTTTCATTATCATTGGGATTATTCTCTACATTGCAGTGACTGAAATGTTCCATGGAGCTGCTTGGGCATTCGTTTGCGTATCTGTGTTTAGTATGGCTTTTATCACTTTCGGTGAAGGACGAAAATTTGCCATTGAATCCCATTTAGAATATACACACTTTTTATTTGTTATTCTCTGCTTCGGTGTTTTCCCTTATTATATTTCTCTCACTTTGAAAGAGTTTCATCGATTAAAAGATTCCTTAGAAGAACAAGTGATTTCTCGAACCAAGGAATTGACGCAAGCAAATAAATATCTGGCTGAAATTGCTTTTCTTGATAGCTTGACAGGTCTTTCTAATCGCCGAGCTTTTATGCCGCGGATACAAGCAGAACACGCACGGGCACAACGTTCCCATAGACCCTATGCCTTTGCCATTTTAGATCTCGACCATTTTAAGAGAATTAATGATACGTATGGTCACCAAGCAGGTGATTTAGTCTTAGCCACTTTTGCAACGATTTTACAAAGTAATATACGTAATTTAGACATGGCTGCTCGATGGGGAGGAGAAGAATTTGCTATCCTATTTCCAGAGGCCGCTTCTGATAGTTGTTCTATTGCGTTAGAACGAATACGAAAGTCATTGGAAGCTCAACCTATTTCTTCTCAAGAACATTTCATTCAAGTTACGGTGAGCATTGGTGTCACACACTTTTATCCAGGAGATACCGATGCAAATCAAGTATTCCAACGTGCTGATCGAGCCTTGTATTCTGCCAAAGAAAACGGACGGAATCGACTGGTTTTTGAAGGTGTGGAAAAATCGCCAATAGTAGTTCCTCTGGAATTAGCTTGGCATCCTACTTATCTAAGTGGCCACGAAGGCATTGACGCACAACACCAATCTCTTTTCAGAATGGTAAACGAGCTATTCGCTGTCTGCACAGATCCTATTGAAGAAGTAATGTATGTTACCAATCGAATGGTTGCAGAAGTCATTGTACATTTTGAGGAAGAAGAAGAGATTCTGTCTAAAATCTCTTATCAAAAATTAGAAGAACACAGAAAATCACATCAACACCTGTTAGCACAAACAGAATTGCTCGTAGAAAAATTGCGAAACCGAGAGATTGAAGCAAAGATTTTGTTCGAATTTATGGGGTATGAAGTATTTGCCAAACACATTCTAAAGGTAGATCAGAACTACTTTCCTGATCTTCAGAAAGCATTGCGCGAAGGTTTGATACTCTAATTGGAGAAATAAAATGCGAATATTAATTTTTGGATTAGTAATTTTGAGTGCATGGCAATCCGCTTTTGCCGGAGGAAGGTTTTATAAGTGGATCGACAAGGATGGGGTAGTGCACTATGGGGACTATGTACCTCCTCAAAACTCGCAACAAGAGCGTGCTACCCTGAATAAGTACGGGAGCATAGTAGATGTTATTCCTCCAGCTAAAACTAAAGAACAGTTAGAAGAAGAAGAAAAGCGTAATCAGATTCAAGAAGAAGACAATAGGAAAAAGATGGAACAGAGTACACACGACCGTATTCTAGTACATTCCTATGCTAGTGAAAAAGACATTGATATTGCGTGTGGTAAAAAAACTATCTTGATCGCCCGTCCCTTGGGCTTTGCCAAAAAAGAACTCGATGGGTTTAAGAAATCACTTCTAGATTTGGAAAATAAGAAAGAAGGACACATACGAGCACCTGAGCCCGTTCCCATTTCTCTTGAAAAAGAAATCCAAGAGACTCGAGAACTAATCGCACAAAAGGAAAGTTATATTTCTTCTAGGGAAGAAGAGCTGGAAGTCATTCGTGTGCAATTCAGATCTGATTTGAAACGTTTTCGAGAATTGGTGAGGGACGGAGAAATTGTGTTGGCAACAAGAAACAACGCAGGCGTTCCCATTTCGGAAGAGATGGGTTGTTTTAGTACATCAGTAGCAAAAGAACCTTTAGTACGCCCACCAACAGAAGGAGTGGAAAAGGGAGAAGCTAATTGTCAAGGGATTCAAAATTGTTCCCGCGCTTGGGATCGCACTCTAAAATACATTACGGCAAAATCAGGAAAACGACCTCAGATCATCAACGATAATATCATTGCCACAGATGATCCGAGGAAACCGAATGAAGTTGGCTTGTCTGTTTCCAGAAAAGAAGGCACCGGCACTATGATTTTGGATATCTTTTGCCACAAATCCGATGCCGGAACGAAATACTGCCAATCTCCTGAGGTACAGGCAATTCGAAAAGAGTTTAAGGAATACGTCGAGATCCAGACCCCCGAATAAGGGTACCCACACCAGAATCAGTAAAGACTTCTAACAACACAGCGTGTTCAATGCGTCCATCAATGATGTGGGCACCTTGAACACCGCCTTGCACGGCCTCCAACGCACACCGCACCTTTGGAAGCATTCCTCCGTGAATTGTCCCGTTTTCAATCAATGTTTCTACTTGTTTACTGTCTATTCTTGATAGAAGATTGCCTTCTTGATCAAGCACTCCTGTAGTATTAGTCAACAGAATTAGTTTTTCTGCTTGGAGGACTTGTGCCAATTTGCCCGCGACCAGATCAGCGTTGATGTTATAAGCCAATCCATCCTGACCCACGCCAATGGGTGCGATGACCGGGACAAACCCCCCTCGATCTAAGGTTTCTACCACAGCAGGATTGATTTTTTCCACGTCCCCGACATGCCCCATGTCCACAATTTCAGAAGAGACAGGCACATTACGTGTAAAAACCATTTTACGAGCATGAATCAAATCGCCATCTTTACCAGTCAACCCAACGGCTCGGCCACCCGCTCGGTTAATCATCTGAACAATTTGTTGATTTACAAGACCGCCTAAAACCATTTCCACAACATCCATGGTTTCAGCATCCGTAACCCGCATTCCCTCAATGAATTGGCTCCGTTTGCCAATTTTAGCCAACTGGGCACCGATCTGAGGGCCTCCTCCATGCACCACCACGGGATTCATGCCCACCAGTTTCATTAAAACAATGTCTCTGGCAAAACTCTCCTGGAGGCAAGCATCTACCATGGCATTTCCCCCATACTTGATTACCATGGTTTTGCCATGAAATCGTCGAATGTATGGAAGTGCCTCGGTCAGGACGCGGGCAAAATCTTTTGGATGAGAAGGGGAAGTCATAAATCTCTCACAAGAAAACCCTTGATCTTAGCCAGGGGAGGGATTGCGTTTGCAAATACTACAGTGGCCTAATTTTATCATATCGCTAGTCTAGTCCGTAATCCACAGTCACTGATCAATAGCTTTCCGAAAAAGCAACAATCTCCCGAGCTCGTTGTTCCCAAGAGTGTTGTGCAACAGCTTTTTCTTGTGCTACACGTGCTCGGTCGCGTGCTGCTTCTGGATTCTTCTCAAGGTCTAATAAAGCCTCCACAAGAGACTCTGGTGCTTCATTGTCTATAAAACGCACGTCCCTTTCGTCAACTACTTCTTCAATAGTGGGTACTCGGCTCATGATTGCTGGTGTACCACTCGCCATGATTTCGAATAGTTTTAGTGGAGAAGTCCACCGGTAGGTACTCATGGCGCGAGTGTGAGGCATCAAAATGCTATCAAAAGAACGAAGAAGACGTGGAATTTCATAATGTTCCATAGCAGGTACTACCCGGACATTGGGCAACGCTAAACCACTTTCAAGGGCAGCCCTAACTTCCGGAATGCCTCCTCCTACCAATACAAAACCATGTTCTGGCAATCGCTCGGCTGCGTGCCGAATGAGGCTTAATCCTCGTTCTGGTCGCAAAGTGCCATAGTATAAATGCGTACACTGAGTACGACGTTCAGGAAGGGGAAGCCGTGTGAGAGGCAAAGGTTCCGCAGATCGAAAATGTTCCACATCGACCCCGTCGTGTTGCACAGTAATTCGTTCTTTGGGCAGGTGGTCAATGCTAATCAAATCCTGTCGTAGCCCTTCTGAAATAGCCACAATGTAAACATTAGGCTCTAGCCTAGAGGAAAAGGAACGAGCTCTGGGTGACAAAGCCTGATGCAATTCCAAAACAACGCGAGAGACCAAAGATTGTGCCGTCAACGCTACCCCGAAACTTCTGGTGAAAAGGACGGCCTGATCAGGTAAATAGCGACGTATCCGAAAAACAAATTCGGAATATCTGAGTGCACCATATCGAAAACAACATGGAATCGGAACGCGAATGAGTGGCATGTCGCTTAAACAACCCACCCGTTTTCCAAAATCAGGCCAAAGATATCTCACTTCCGGAAGCACTCGGCAAAACGCCGACAACATGTGACACGTTTGCAAAACATGGGCTGTTTCCGATTCCATTACCATGTTA
Organism: Gammaproteobacteria bacterium; assembly: GCA_963575665.1. Lineage (GTDB taxonomy): Bacteria > Pseudomonadota > Gammaproteobacteria > CAIRSR01 > CAIRSR01 > CAUYTX01. The sequence continues at coordinate 5,208 of CAUYTX010000052.1, forward strand.
TTTGCTACTATCCAAGGTTTTTCCATGTTCTCCCCTAATTTGACATCCACTCACAGTACTCTACAATCAGTGGCTTGCGTTGTCTAAACCGGACAGCGATTATTTAAAAGTGAAAAAATGATTGAAGATACACTGCAACCTCCGCCAACTCCCAGTTTTTGGGAGGCTTTTTGGTATTGGTTCGTGCTTGGTTTAATTAGTTTTGGCGGGCCTGCAGGCCAAATTTCAATGATGCACCAAGAATTGGTGGAAAGACGTCGTTGGATTTCTGAACGAAGATTCCTCCACGCACTCAATTATTGCATGGTCTTGCCCGGGCCTGAAGCACAACAGCTGACCATTTATATTGGCTGGCTACTGCACCGAACCTGGGGTGGCATCGTAGCCGGTACCCTCTTTGTCTTGCCTTCTCTTTTTATTCTAGCAGGGCTTACTTGGGTGTATTTGGCTTTTGGCGAAGTTACATTGGTCAAAGGAATTTTTAATGGAATCAAACCCGCGGTGGTGGCGATAGTTCTCTTTGCAGCATGGCGCATTGGCTCTCGTGCGCTGAAAAACAGCGTTTTGTGGACTATGTCCGCTGCTTCGTTCTTAGCCATTTTCCTTTTTCAAACTCCTTTTCCGGTAATTGTTTTAGTGGCAGGAATCATTGGTTTCTTTGGCGGAAAAATTGCCCCAGACAAGTTCAAAGCAGGTGGTGGGCACGACTCTTCCGATAAGTCTTACGGACCAGCCCTCATTGATGATGATACCCCTCCTCCAGAACACGCTCGCTTTAATGCCGTGCGGTTAGTGGTTCTCGTACTTTCCGGATTGGCCATTTGGGCAGGTGTTATGTTGCTGCTCTCCAATAGTGTCCTGCAAGACATGGGAATATTTTTTAGCAAGGCGGCATTGGTCACCTTTGGTGGTGCCTACGCAGTACTGCCTTATGTCTATCAAGGTGGTGTAGAACACTTTGGATGGTTGACTGGGCTGCAAATGATGGATGGCTTGGCTCTTGGAGAGACCACCCCTGGGCCACTAATCATGGTGGTTGCATTCGTTGGCTTTGTAGGTAGTTGGACGAAAGCTATTTTCGGACCAGAACACCTAGCATTGGCGGGTATGGCTGGTGCCACGGTAGCCACCTTTTTCACATTCTTACCTTCCTATTTGTTCATTTTGGCCGGTGCACCTTTGATAGAAGCTACCCATGGTGATTTAAAGTTCACGGCTCCTTTAACTGGAATCACGGCAGCAGTGGTAGGAGTGGTTCTCAACCTTGCCTTGTTTTTTGGTTGGCACGTGCTTTGGCCACACGCCGCTTTGTCTTCTCCTTTTTCTGGTGGGTTTGAGTGGTTTTATGCCGCAATTTCAGTAGCTGCTTTTTTAGCCCTTTGGAAATTTAAGCAGGATCTATTAAAAGTAGTAGCTGCTTGCGCAGTAGTTGGATTGGTATACACCTATCTAGCGTAGAAGTTTTTTGGGAATGGTTATGGAAGGCTATGAGTGTTAGCTTTTGTTCAATTTTTTCTTGACTGCTAGATTTTAGGAGTTACGCAGTTGGATTCACAAGTTACTGATTTCGTTGGATTTATTG
>CAUYTX010000053.1:0-6785 GCA_963575665.1 Gammaproteobacteria bacterium
GTATTTGTCGCCCGCACACCCGCGCATTACTTTCAGGCCTACCGCCCGTAGCCAATGCCAGGATATTCAGAGCGGCATTGGTGTCTCTGTCATACGAGGTTCCACAATTCGGACATTCCCATTTTCGAACGGACAACCTCATTCTTTCAATTCGGAACCCACAATCGGAACATACCTTGCTGGTGGGCTCGAAACGTCCAATGGTGATTAAATTTCTACTATACCACTGGGTTTTATATTCCAATTCCCTGCGGAGCTCTCCCATGCCCACATCACTAATGGCACAGGATAACTTTCGATTGCGAACCATCCACGCCACGTGCAAGTCTTCAATCGCAATTACGCCCGCGCGACGAATAATCTCAGTGGTTTTCCTTCGGCTCCAATCTCTGCGAGTATTGGCCACTTTAGCATGGCACCTAGCTACTCTCAGAGCAGCCTTTCGATATCGGTTGCTAACCCGTTTTCCCTTCTGCGTTTTTTGACATCTTGCCATTCGCCGCTGGTATTTCTTTAGTGCCCAGAGCTTTTTGGATAGGTGTCTTGGATTCCCAGATTTTCGACCGTCCGACGTTACTAAGATATCCGTAATACCTAGGTCAATCCCAACAGCCACTTCATTGGTTGGTAGTTTTAGAATTTCTTCTTCACAGGAAAAAAAAACAAAATATCGGCCAGCACTATCTTTACTGACCGTGACCATTTTTGGAATACCAGTAGGCATCCTAGACCAGCGAATATTCAATGATCCTAACTTTGTGAGTTTTAAGAATTGGCCCGCACGAAAATAATTTAGTACAACCCTTTGATCTAATTGGAATCTAATGGATTGTGCAGAATGTTTCCTTTTGAACTTAGGGTACCCTGCTCTTTTGGAGAAAAAGTTAGAAAAAGCGGTATCTTGATCTCGAAGAGTTTGGGTATAAACAGCAGAGGGCGTTTTCTTAAGCCAAAAATAACTTTCCAGAGTTTTTAGAAAGGTAAGCTCCTTAGAGAAATCGATTCCGTTAACCGATGTTTTTTGATCTTTGTAAAGGTGGGTACGCCAACTAAGACAGGCATTCCAAACCCACCGAGCAGACCTAAAGTATCCACTCAGTAATTGAGACTGAGTGGCAGTTGGATAGAATCTAAGACGGTAAGCACGTTGCATATTCAAATGGTACAATAATTAGGAAAAATTGTCTAATCGCGCCGAGAGGTGAAGTCATGCCGAAATGCTGGCGTCCAAACCGCAAACCGCTTTTTCGGATTGGATGGCTCTGTGCCGCCGAACGCCCGACCTCGCTATCAGAATCGGTAGATCTCTTGGATCCGATTCTTCTGTGACCGATGAGACCGGTCACCCGCTCCGCCATGGCTTAAATCGACGGGGTCACTCGACTTCCCTGTCAAGTTCCAATGCTATCCTAAAGCGATCCAATCTCGGGAAAATACGATGGGGCAAGCTCAAAAAAATTTATATTTACCCACTTCAGCTGTGCCTCGCTTCAGCACGACAGCTCCCTTGTTTGACTTCGAGCAGCGTCTGCTTGAAAAACAGGAAACCATCGAGAGCTGGTTGCATGCGCAGTGGCTGAAAACCCCTGCACCTTTTTACACTTCTGTGGATCTACGAAATGCTGGGTTCAAGCTCGCTCCTGTTGATACTAACCTATTTCCAGGAGGTTTTAACAACCTCAATCCCACATTTTTACCTTTGTGTGTCCAAGCGGCTCAATTTTCCCTGTCTCAAGTAGAACCTACCCCAAAAAGCATCCTACTCATCCCAGAGGATCATACTCGTAATCTATTCTATCTCCAAAGCCTTACGAGGCTTCGGGATATTTTGACAAAAGCTGGTTTTCGGGTCCATATCGGTTCTTTGTTAGAAGATCTTACAGAACCCCGCGAGGTTATTGTACCAAGTGGAAATTTTCAACTAGAAGCAATACGTCGGGAAGGGGATCGAGTATGGGTGGGGGAGCACTCCCCCGATCTCGTGCTGCTCAATAATGACTTAGCAGGAGGACGCCCCTCTATCCTAGAAAATATTGAACAATTGGTAGTACCTCCCGTCAGGCTAGGATGGTCTAATCGCCTGAAATCGGAGCACTTCTCGGAGTACCGCAAGGTAGTACGAGAGTTTTCTCACCTCTTAGAGATCGATCCGTGGGTGGTAGATCCCCTTTTTACAGATTGTGGCGCAGTAAATTTCATGACTCGATCTGGGGAAGAGTGCATCGTAGACAATGCGGAAGTGTTACTTCAGAGCATCCAGAGGAAGTACACGGAATACCAAATTGATCAACCTCCCTTTTTGATCGTCAAAGCAGATCAAGGTACGTATGGGATGGGCGTCATGACAGTTCGATCCGCGCAAGAGATTCGCAAACTAAACCGGAAACAGCGAACACGCATGGCTACTAGCAAAGGTGGTCTTGAAGTTTCGCGAGTCATCCTTCAAGAAGGGGTGTATACCTCCGAAAGTTGGGAAGATGCTGTGGCAGAAACTGTGATCTATCTCATTGACCGGTTCTTGGTAGGAGGTTTCTACCGTGTGCACACGAGCCGCGGGAGGGACGAGAACTTGAATGCTCCTGGCATGCGATTCGAGCCGCTCTCTTTTGAGGAGTCTTGTGTTACTCCTGATATACCTTTAAATCCCGGTCTAAACCATTTCTATGCTTATGGCGTGGTTGCACGCCTCGCTTTGGTTGCCGCTGCTCGAGAGATCGCGCAGAATGCTCTTTCCTAACTCTTAAAAGACCCTTGGTACCATGCCCCATCCTACCGTAAACATTGCAGTACGTGCAGCACGCGCAGCGGGCAGCATCATCGTGCGTAATCTGGACCAAGTGGGCAACCTTCGGATAGACGCAAAAGGTGCCAATGACTTCGTGACCGATGTGGATCGACGCGCTGAACAAGAAATTATCCGTGTTTTACACCGTGCCTATCCAGATTATGGGGTCCTCGCAGAAGAGAGTGGCGCATCTGGAGACGAAGGCACGGTGTGGATCATTGATCCTTTGGATGGAACCACTAATTTTCTCCATGGTTTTCCACAATTTTCAGTCTCAATCGCATTACGTCACCAAGGCCGCTTGGAACATGGCGTGGTGTATGACCCTTTGCGCCATGAGATCTTTACTGCGAGCCGAGGGGAAGGCGCGTACTTAAATGATCGTCGCATTCGGATTTCTGCACAAGGAATGGAAGGAGCATTAATTGGAACAGGGTTTCCTTTTCGCCTCCCACACCGATTAGAAGACTATCTTAAATGTTTTAGTGCTTTATTCAAACAAGTGGCTGACATGCGCCGAGCTGGGTCCGCAGCATTAGATTTGGCTTACGTAGCTGCTGGACGATTAGACGGTTTCTGGGAGTTTGGGCTTAGCCCGTGGGACATGGCCGCAGGTGCTCTTCTAATTCAGGAAGCGGGCGGGTTAGTAGGTGATTTTTCAGGCGGTGATAAATTTTTAGAGAAAGGGGACATCATTGGAGGAAATCCAACAGTATTCAAGACACTTTTGCAAAATATCCAAGAAAATTTAACCCCGCTAAAATAGTTGCTATTTTGAAAAATATCTGATACAAAATGGAAACCGACTCCCTTGGGCGACTCCCTTGGGCGACTCCCTTGGGTATTTAGTGGCTAAAATCAATGATTACTGAATCGTATTCGAGAAATATTAAGTGGCTCCGTATTATGAGCGGAACTATTCTTGTTTTTGTTGTAGTAGCTACCTCACTGTTTTTTAGGTACATGTATCACCACACTATTAGGGAGGCAACCAACACGATTGAGAGCTTAGCAGAATCCACCGTACAGATTTTTGATGGAATGATAGGAGAGATCGATTTTGTCCTACAGTTAGCAGGTGATGAGGTTACCAAACAAAATCAGGGTGACTCCATTACTGATTATTTTGAAAAGCAACGCAATCGAATGCCATTTATAGATTTTTTGCGTGCTTCTAACGAAAAAGGGGATGTAATTTACGGAACAGACGTAAAAGGTAAATCTGCCAATATTTCTGACCGTGAATATTTCAAATATCTTCGAGATCATGCGTCTTCAGAAATTCATATCACTGAACCCGTGATATCAAAAATAAATAAAAAATGGGTTTGGATTTTTTCGAGGAAGATTACTGGAGAAAGTGGGAATTTCATAGGAATCGTTTATGCTGGAATCTTTGTCGATCAGCTCAGAAGTGCCCTAGAAAAAATAGAAGTTAGAGACGGAAACATCATTACAATCAGAGGTCTGCATCATGAATTTGTTGCAAGAAACCACTACGAAAATGAAGATCAGGGAGAAAAAATTGGGGATAAAACGTTATCCGTATCATTTCAGGAAGCACTTGCTAAAAATAAAAAGGTAGGAATGTATACGGGTAAGAAAATTGGAATAAAGAACGAAGAATTTCTAAATTGGTATCAACGAAGTGCATTATACGGCTTTACCGTTATCGTAGGAACACCACTTGAAGTGGTATTCGCAGAATGGAAGTGGAATCTTTACACGGTATCCATTTTAGGAATAGTATTTATATTATTTTTATTTATTTTCTCACACGTAGTGGTCGTTTCTTGGAAGAAACAAGAAGCTAATCTCAAAGAAATCAAAAAAGCTTCGGAACAACTGAAGCTATCTTCTTTAGTATTCAACAGTGCGAACGAGGCTATGTCCATTACAGACGTTAACAACAGATTTGTTAGCGTCAACAAGTCTTTTTGTGAATTAACTGGGTATAGTGAGAGTGAGCTAATCGGACAATCTCCGAATTTATTAAAATCCGAACACGAACACCAAAAAGCATCTTTTTATAAAAAGATGTGGCATGACCTCATGCAGGAAGGAAACTGGGTTGGAGAAATTTGGAATCGTCGTAAAAACGGAGAAGAGTATGCTGAACGCTTGTCTATTTCGGTTGCCTATGACGAGCATGGAATGATACTCAATTATATTGCCATCGCTTCTGATATAACAGAAAATAAGAAGGTAGAACAAAAGTTAAAAGAATTATCTTTGGCAGTAGAGCAAAGTCCCGCATCAGTAATGATCACGGATAGACAAGGGCATATTACTTACGTAAATCCAAAATTTTGTGCAGTTACGGGATATTCGGTAGAGGACGTCATTGGTTTGACTCCAAAAATATTAAGATCCGGGTATACGTCTGACGATCTGTACCAAGTACTGTGGAAAACCATTAGCTCCGGGAAAGAGTGGCGTGGTGAAATGAAAAACAGAAAAAAGAATGGAGATCTATTTTGGGAGTATTCCTCGTTTTCTTCGATCAAGGATAATCATGGGAACATTACTCATTATATTGCCATTAAGGAAGACATCACCATTCGAAAAGAATACGAAGAGAAGCTAATTAAACAAGTAAATTATGATACTTTAACAGGGCTACCAAATCGGCTTTTAGCAATGGATCGTCTCTCTCAAGCGATCAGTCGTGCAGAACGAGAAGGAGAACGAGTAGGCGTAATGTTGATTGATCTCGATCATTTCAAAAAGATCAATGATACCTTGGGTCATGCTACTGGTGACCGATTTCTAAAACAGGTTTCTAAAAGATTTACTGCTGCTATTCGAGAAAGTGACACCGTCGCACGATTAGGTGGTGATGAGTTTATGGTTATCCTGCCTGCTCTAAAAGACACGATGGATATAGATCTAGTAGCGGAGAAATTATTATCCTCAATCAAAGAAAAATTTAACATCAATGAAGAAGAACTGTATGTTTCCGCTAGCATCGGCATTACAGTCTATCCAGATGATGAAAAAGACTGCGATCTTTTAATGAGAAATGCGGATATAGCGATGTACAAAGCAAAAGAAGGAGGACGGGGTGTCTCCCAATTTTTTGCTTCTGAGATGAATTTGCGTGCTTATGAGAATTTGCAGATTGAAACAGAACTTCGGCATGCAATTAACCTTTCTGAAATATTCGTCCATTATCAGCCATTGGTTGATATTGTTTCAAATCGTGTCATTGGCGCGGAGGCACTCATTCGTTGGAATAGTAAAAAACTTGGAAATATTCCACCAGGCAAGTTTATACCTCTTGCTGAAAGTACTGGATTGATCGTACCTATTGGAGAATGGGTACTGCGCGCTGCTTGTGATGATGCAATGGGCTGGATGAAACACTCAAATACTCCATTGCATGTTGCTGTGAATGTTTCTAGTAAACAACTGGAACAACGCGGATTTCTCAAAATCGTTGAGGATACACTTCAAACTACTGGTTTACCTCCTAAATGCCTCAAACTGGAAATCACGGAAGGCGTACTGATGAGGGATGCTCCAGAAACAAAGAAGACCATCGAAGATATTTGTAAACTCGGTGTTCGTCTTGCCCTCGATGATTTTGGAACTGGTTATTCTTCACTCAGTTATCTGCGCCACTATCCCTTTGATACCTTAAAAATTGATCGTTCGTTCGTAAAAGATATTCCGGATTCTCCAGAGGCCGTCAATTTAGTGAATGCAATCATTGCCATGGCGCATGGCATGCGTATGACCGTGGTGGGAGAAGGAATAGAAACCATGGAACAAAAAGAATTTCTGAAAAATGCAGGGTGTGAAATTTCACAAGGATGGCTCACCGGAAAACCAATGTCTTCTGAAAATTTCCTTAATTTGGTAAAAAACCAACAATCCTAAATCCCCAAAAATCTAAAGTTTTTCTATGTCCATTAAGGCACTTTGCCAAAAAAAGTGTTTACGCTAACCTGAGTTCGACGTAAGAAATAATGTAAGTTATTGTATCAGTTATGTTTTA
>CAUYTX010000054.1:0-6783 GCA_963575665.1 Gammaproteobacteria bacterium
ATATAATAACTTATATCTTTTGCGAGTTCTTCGGAGTACATAGAACATGCTATTTCTAGATCAATTTTATAACCAGTTGCTCCACCTGGTACAATAATTTGTTTAGGTGTAAACAAGTCTAACCCAGAGTCTCCTTCGTGGTAGCTAGTATGATTAGAATATAAATTTTTTGTATATTCTCCAGTTGGTTTAATATTCAAAGTAATAGTCATCGTTTTCTTGTCGTTAATTATTACTTACCATTAAGTATTGAGTTCCTTTTAAATTTATTTTATCTATATGCTCTAGTAAAATGGAGCATATAGATAAAATATATGTAATAAATATGAAAAAATCTAGTGATAGGTTAAGTTCTATCACTCATCAGATAGAACGTAGTCTAAAAAAACCATTTATAAGAATTGGAGCTGTAGATGGAAAGAATCTACCCAGTAAAACTTATAATAAATATACAACTTTAAAATCACGTAGCTTTTGCTCTAAAGGGATGATAGGATGTGCGTTATCTCATTATAAAACTTTAAAAAAGTTCTTAAAAACAAAAAGTAAATATGCTCTTATACTAGAAGATGATTGTATATTGGATAGTGATTTTCAATATAATTTATCTAAAGCGTTAATTGAATTAAAAGAGACTGATCCAGAATGGAAGCTATTATACGGTGGATACTATGGAATAACTGACCGTAAATATGAAGGTATTATGAAGATGTTCCAATACTTTGGAGTATTATCTTCTATAAAAAACAAACAAGGATATATAGGTAACAATACATTTGTACCGTTAATTCCTGTTGGATCTTATTGTTATGTAATTTCTAGACAAGGAGCTAAAGAATTATTAGATACAATGAAGAATAAAATAACCTCTCCTATAGACGTTCAATTTATAAAAACGTTCAAGGATAGTACTGGGGTATATGCATTAACTAATAGAATTGGACATCAGCCATTTAATATAGAACAATCGCTTGTTACTGATTCTGCATTTCCTAAAACTATAAATAGGTTATTGGACGAACTACAATATAAGATAGATGGAATAGACCTATCTTTTTATCTAAACTCAGCCGTTGCTGATATAAACGATATAACTATAAATGGATATCTATTTAGCTACCTGGGTATATTATTATTACTTAGATATAATAATGTATACTATAAATACCCTGCAATTGTTATATATATTCTATTAAGTGTAGAATACTGTTTAAACCCTACTAGTACTGTTTTATATACTGTATTATTCTATATGTTACTGTTTAATTTAATATTCTACAATACAATTAAAAATTAAAAATTTTGTATAGGTATAGTAGCGTTAGCAGTAGCATTAAGTAATGCACAATGACCTTACATCTCTTCCTATTTATGTAATAAACTTAGACAGATCGCCAGGTAGATTAACAGATATATCTAAAAATCTAAATTCTTTAAATCTTCCTTATAAACGTGTAAGAGCTATAGATGGTAAACAATTATCACGTAATGATACAAAAGAGCATGCTTCTTTCTTATGTAATAACTTTTGTACCCCATCTATGATCGGATGTTTTTTATCACATGCAAAAGCATGGAGTACTGTTATAAAGAATAAAGATCCATATGCTCTTATCCTTGAAGATGATTGTAAGCTTATTCCAGAATTCAGAACTGAATGTTCTAAGATGATAGAAGAAGTAAATAGAGTAGATCCAGAATGGGATTTTGTGTATGGAGGATATTTTTTAAATCTATTTAAAGATACAGCTAAAAAAGATGAATATAACACTATATTTATACCAGGAAATATGGTAGGATTTCATTGTTACTTCATATCATTAAAGGGAGCACACAAATTGAAAAAACATATTTTAGGAGAAAAGGGAGTTACTAATCATGTAGACTTAGAGTTTACAAAGAAGAAACATCTATTTAATGTATATGCATGTAAAATAAAGTTAGGGTATCAGAATGCATCTCCAGAACAGTCAACGCAGATGTCTAATTCATACCCAGTAACGTTAAACACTATAGCTAAACAATTCAAATTAACAGACATCGACATGTCTTTCATAATGCAAGCTCCAATTGGTCAAGTTATGGGAATACCTATAAACTTATATATTATACTCTACGTTATATTTTTAGTCTTATTAGCAAGCGTTATACCTGTTAATAAAAAAACAATGTGGATTGGACTATATACATTCTTTGGTATAGAATTTATACTAAATACTAATAATATAGTTCCTATATTAACTTATATAGGACTAGCTCATGCTATACTTTTTCGACGAAAATAACTTTCATTCCTCTTAGTAATTTCTTTAAGAATATCATTTGGAATGTTTAACTCCTTCTGTAGGAAAGTTAAACTCTTTGTTTCTTTAGGTAAACATCCTAACCCAAATCCATACTTACCATCGTGCCCTGGTACATCAGTATGTGTCTTGCCTAAACGAGGATCTAATTCAAAAAGACTTTGCAACTGAGAATAAGGAACGTTCATCTTCTCACATATTTCATTTATCTCATTAAAATACCATACCTTTACAGCTAAATGTACATTTATAGTATATTTAAAAAGTTCGCATATAGTAGAAGAACGCACGTATACTTTAAAATTTGGATTAAAGGGATATAATGTATTCTTATACATTGTTTCTAACTCTAGTGATACTTTTTTATTAATAGGATCATTTGTTGGAATCCCAAAAATAGCGTACGATGAATTCAATGTATCTTCTATACAATAAGATTCTCTTAAAAATTCAGGACAGAATACAATACTTAAATCTGTTTCAGTATTACTTTTTTCAATAAGTAAATCTAACTGGGTTAGAGTACCAGGAGAAATTGTAGATTTAACAATAATAGTTGTTGGTGCTTTACAATGTTTTATTAGCTCTTTTACTACACTAAATACAATAGACGTATTACATTTACCAGTATAATCTTCACTTGGAGTAGGAACGCATATGAAATAATAATTACGAGTGTCTTTATTTAAACACGATTCTGAATAATGTATCATATTACTTATGTTATCAGGAGCGTAATATATGAAAGAACCATTTTTAGGTAAAGGATCGTTTACTTGATACATAATATCGTTTCTTTCAAGTAACGCTCCAATACTTTTACCTACGTAGCCATATCCAATTATGTTCATTGTTGGATTGTTTTACCAGAGTCCTGTGCGTTGTTCTGTACGTTAATATATTATTATATCTTTAAATACTATTTACTATTTACTACTTATTTTCTTTTTATACGTAAGGTCTTCATGTCTAATATTATACTATCAATGTTAGATTTAGACGGACCTAGTGTATTACCTATACCCATACCAGACATACTATTTACAAGTATATTTTCTATAATAGTTTTAGAATGATAATCATATATACGCTCTGCTATAGGGTCAGATTTTATAGCTAATTCTAATTCTTTCAGATCTAACTTACTAAGTATCTTTATCATATTTTTTGTATAATTTTTATTATCTGCAATTCTATCCAATCTAGACTCTCTTTCTTGTTCTTCTATTTCATTAATTTTATCAAGTAAATATACCTCATGTAGTTCATTACTAGTATCATCTAATGTAGATACATTACGAGTATGTACTTTCATTTCATTACGTATCTTGTCTAATATTTTCATTGTGATTGCCTTGTCTTATATTAGAACTGTTAAAATTTTTATTGTACAATTATGAATTGAATTCCATATTATCGTATATAGAATAATCTATCTCATTATTCTTAAACCGTTTATTTATAGGGGACCCACCACCATCGCCTAAGTCATTGACGCTGTCGTTGTACCTTTTACGTTTCACCGACAGTTCTTTATCTAAAGGACTTTCTCTTTTTGGTGTAACTGAATGAAGGTCTTCTGATAATAACGTAGGATACTTTATAGATACATGCTGATTATATTTATTGTAGAATTCACTTATAAATAACATCTCTATATTTTTAGAACCTATAACGCTCTTATTTATAGAAAATTCTTTTCTTAACACTTCTCTTAATATGTTATCTCTATTTACCCTAAATATATTTCTAATATGTTTATGGGTTGTAGTTACTGTGTTTATATCTGCTACAGTCATAGTTTTTAAGAGAGTAATAATATGTAGATCTTTACGATATCCAAATGTTTTAATTGAATAAAACAGAACTGGATATTGGTTAACAATATTTATTCCTTTCTTTTTATATAATTCTACAACTTTAGCACCGATGTTAGCACCGCGTACTATTTCATATGGAAAATCTCTTTTTATGATATTTAATAATAGCGTATCTTTGTGAATATGATATATATCATTAAGTAATTTATCACGTAAAAGTGTAGTAGATAACTCATCAATCTTAAGTGTTTTTAGTTTTGATACTAAGTAGTTCTCGTACAGTGGTAAGGGTGATGATAATTCCATGTCTACCAAGTCTACCAATACTAATAGTATTACAGTATAAAAAAATAATAAAGTTATAATAAGTTCTAATGGTTTATTATATCTTCATTATTTTTAGTTTTTTAATTAAACGCAAGCCCATCTATTAGCTTCTTTTTTATTTTATTATATAACATATTCAAAGTATTAGTATTGAATTCTACATCTATATACTCATCTGTCCATACATACTTCATTTGTTTATTAGAAGAATCTTCATTTGATTCGTTAATTATTTCAGTACTCAGGGATGGTGAATCAGGTATATTTAGTTTTTTTAGTGCTGATACTAAGTCGTTCTCGTCTACTAGTATATTCGACTTAGGTATATACAGTTTTTTTAGCGTTGATACTAAGTAGTTCTCGTCTAGTGTCAGGTCTAACGACGTATTTACTGTCAGGTCTAACGACGTATTTACTGTCAGGTCTAACGACGTATTTACTGACATGTCTGTTTATTAATAAACTAATTATTTAAATTTTTTACCTAAACGCAAATCCATCTAGATCGTCTTGTTCTTCTTCTATATCTTTTTGAATTAATCCAATATAAGTTTTAACATTGTTAATCTTGGCATGTTCTATAAGTCCATCTAACTTTTCTTCTGCTTTCTTTTGTTTGTATGTCATTCCATTTTCCTGGCAATGTTCTTTGAAACTACGTAGAATATCTATCCTCTTCATAGAATTCTTAGGGTTTGAATATTCAGGAGTGTCTTTTTCATATATAATATAATTACCTCTAATAAAATCTTCAACATCATTCATCTCCTTCTTATATTCTTGTTTTGCATTAATAATAATATCAGGTACTTTCATATCTAAATGCTTATTATAGTATAATGAAGCATCTACTATCCATTTAAGTACGCCTTCTTTGTTATTTTTAAGTTTTTCTGCCAGTGAATCGTCTCCTTTTCTCTCCCATGACGCAGTTGGATTTGGTACGAAACTTAGTAAAAAAGGAATTAATATTAATCTCTCGTACATAGCTTTATCTGTAAGGTTAACCTTTATTTTATGATTAGAACTAATCATAGGGACGAACGTTGGTATAAATTCTTTTTGTTTTCCAAATATTTCTCTTGCTGATAATTTATCAGTAAGACCAGTTAATGTTTTAATCTGCGTTTCATCTATAGAAGCATCTTCTTTAGTTTCTGATAATATACCTAATCTACAGTTTTCTAATTGACATATTTGCGATGAATGTGAGTTCCCAGATTGTGTAGGACTTTCAAGAACAACTGATTTATCCATAGACACAGAATAATAGTCTAATACGTCAGATATAGTATTTAAGAACATGGATTTGCCATTAAATCCTTTTTCTCCATATAAAATAAAAAATAATTTTTTCTTAGGAATACCCTGAATACTATAACCTATAACCCATCGTAAATAGTTATAGACCTCCATGCATTTTCCGTTTTCATTAGATGTAATTTCTCTTACGAACTTGTCAAAATCTGTAGTATTAGCATTTATATCATAATGTATATCAATTGCTTTTGTTATATTATCACTTGGAACAGCTGGTACTAGTTCTCCAGTTTTAAGATCTACCATTCCATTTTTACATGATAATCTATAAGGATGTATATCCTTAATCTTTGAAAATTCTGTATCACGTATCATAGGTTTTAAAAACTTTAGAATTTGGTTAATATTAATACCTTTACATAGATTTGATATCTGTTTGTTACATAGCGAAATAAAGTCTTTTATTTCATCAGTAATAGTTAGCTCAGAGTTACCTTGAATAGTTTCTATATATTTTCTTAATACCTTTATTATAGTCGTTGGTATAAGTCTACCTAAGAAATCATAATCATCTTCCTGCCATAACTTTCCATCCCAATAGTACGTTGTCCCTGTACGAATATTTCCATCGTTGATCCATTTTATTCTTCTAGGGTCTAAGTACATCTTTTCAAATAAATTTGACATTCCAAGCGATTCATTATATAAACACGACGTGATAAAATCATGGTTTATATCAAATTCGTTTTCATAATCAACTTTTTCAAAGGTTGTATGACAAATAGTATTCAAAGAACCTAATATCTGAATACTTTTTTTATTGTCTTGGTCTACACAATGACCTGAATGACACCCTGCATATATTAAATTTTTGTATATATAAACAAAGAATCCAATTTTATTGTGATAAATTGGTTCCTTATCTTTAAGACTACAGAAGCATGGTTCGCTCCTATCTTTGTAATTAAATTGGAAGAACCCTCTAGAATCTTTACTTAGTTTAGTTTCTGTATATATTACACTAGGATGGATTATCTTTACCTTTGTAAGAATTTCATTTATAATAGAACTAT
>CAUYTX010000055.1:0-27451 GCA_963575665.1 Gammaproteobacteria bacterium
TTCTGGAGAAACACTTAGTTTTGAGATTACGGGTAACGTCAGTGGAGGATCTTTTGCTGCTACTTCGGCTATTACCGACGGAAATGGTCGTGCCGTTGTTCCTTATACTGGAGGTTCTACTTCAGGTATTGATATTCTCAAGGCTTCTTTGGCTAATGGGGCGTTTTCTAATTTGGTAAGTATTACAGTTAACAGCTCCGCAATTGTAGTAAATTCTATTGTCTTGATTGCCGGTGCTCAAAGTGTCGTAGCCGATGGTATTAGCGAAGTTATACTTCGTGCCACCGTCAAAGATATCAACGGCAGTCCTGCAGCTGGTGTTCAGGTTAACTTTTCTAGTACTGCAGGAACCCTGACGGCTATCTCAGGTATTACTGATAGCGACGGTGTCACTAAGGTTAGCCTTAAATCTTCCAGTCGCGCTGGCACTGCCACCATTACTGCCATTGTGAGTGGTTTCAGTGCTACCACAACGGTTACTTTTGTTGCCGGATCCGCAGCTTCTGTCACATTAGTGGCTGCTCCCACTACGATCCGTCCTAGCGAATCAAGCACTATCACAGCCACTGTTTTAGACGCTAACAACAACTTGGTTTCTGGCGAAACGCTTGGTTTTGAGATTACGCATAATGCCAGTGGAGGATCTCTTACTGTTACTTCAGCTACTACCGACGGAAACGGTCGTGCCATTGTTTCTTATACCGCAGGTTCTATTTCGGGTATTGATATTCTCAAGACTTCTCTGACTAATGGAGCCTCTTCTAGTACGGTGAATATCACAGTCGATACCTCTGCGATCGTGGTGAACTCTATCGTCCTGATTGCCGGTGCGCAAAGTGTTGTGGCCAATGGAATTAGTACGGTCAAACTTCGTGCTACTGTCAAAGATGTTGATGGAAATCCTGCCATTGGTCTTCCAGTTGACTTCTCTAGCACTGCTGGAACCCTAACGGCTACCTCAGGTATTACTGATGCTACTGGTGTCACTGAGGTTAGCTTGAAATCTCCCACTCGCACCGGAACGGCCACCATTACTGCTATTGTGAGTGGTTTCAGTGCTACCGCAACCGTTACCTTTGTGGCTGGATCTGCGGCTTCTGTTGCGCTAGCGGCTACTCCCACTACGATTCGTCCTAGCGGATCAAGTACCATTACAGCTACTGTCCTGGATGCCAACAAAAACTCAGTGGTTGGTGAAACAGTTAGTTTTGATGTTAGCCAAAATGGGAGTGGTGGGTCTTTTGTTGCTACTTCAGCCGTTACCAACGGCAATGGTCGTGCCATTGTTTCTTACACTGGAGGTTCTATCGCTGGTATTGACACTCTTGAGGCTTCTCTAACTAATGGGATTTCTTCCAGTACGGTAAGTATTAAGGTAGAAACCTCTGCAATCGTGGTGAATTCGGTTGTTCTTGTTACCGGTGCTCAGAGTGTCGTGGCCAATGGGACTAACGAGGTTAAACTTCGCGCCACCGTCAAAGATATCGATGGCAATCCTGCCACTGGTCTCCAGGTTGACTTCTCTACCACCGCTGGACTCTTAACCTCTTCCATTAGTACTACGGATTCATCTGGTATTGCAGAGGTAACTCTCACGGCACCCACCAAGGTTGGTACTGCTACCCTGGTGGCTGTGGTTAGTGGATTTAACGATACGAAGACCATTACGTTTACTGCAGGAAATGCAACGACAATTCTCCTGAATGCTGCACCTTCCACAATTTATCCGAGTGGATCTAGTACAGTTCAAGCAACAGTGTTTGATGTCAATGAAAATTTAGTTTCAAATCAATCAGTTAATTTTAGCGCAACATCTAACCAAAGTGGTGGAAGTTTCAGTGTTGTTGCTGTGACCACAGATGGTAATGGTCGAGCTGCTACCTTCTACACAGCGGGTAGTGTTGCAGGTACAGATACCATCAGTGCCACTTTAGCAAGCGGAACTTCAGTATCTACAAATATCACAGTCAATGCCTCTGCTACTGTGGTTAATTCTATTGTCTTGACCATGGGTGCCTCTAGCGTCGTAGCCGATGGGACAAGCAAAGTAAAAGTGCGTGCTACCGTTAAGGATATTGATGGAAAAGCAGCTGCTAGTCTTGCAGTAGCTTTCTCAACAACCGCCGGAGCTTTAGATTCAATAAGTGCGACCACTGATAGCACCGGTGTAGCTGAAGTAAATCTCACCGCACCCACTCGAATTGGAAGTGCGACCGTGATTGCTAGCGCAGGTGGCTTCAGTAGCAGTGGGAACATTACATTTGTTGCCGGTGCACCTAGTTTCGTTACAGTGGCTGCTGCTCCTGCGACCTTGGCTCGTCTTAGCACTTCCGTTGTTCAAGTAGTTGTTCAAGACGCTCAAGGGAATGCCGTTACGGGTACATCGGTTACCCTTGCTTTTTCAACGAACGCAAGTGGTGCCACGTTAAGTGCTACCACGGGTGTTACCAATACGGATGGCACATTCTCTGTAACATACACTGCAGGAAGCACTGGTGGTGTAAGCGACGTAATTACGGCTACCACTACGAATAACAAGACTGGCCAAGTGACACTAAGTGTTAATGCAGTTTCTGTGGGTAGTATTCAAGTCTTTTCTGCGGCTACGCTGATAGCGGATGGTGCCCAACAAACTACTGTACGAGCCATTGTGCGTGATTTAAGCAGTAATCTAGCTTCCGGGGTAACTGTTAGTTTTTCGTCTAGCAACGGAACATTGGTAGTAGCCTCTCCAGTTACTAGTACAGATGGAACAGCCACTGCTACGTTGAAAGCCCCAACACGCATTGGTAGTGCAAATTTGATTGCCAGTGCTGGAGGTGCCTTTGGAAACGCCACCGTTCAATTTATTGCAGGTTCACCTGCTTCCATTACGCTCGCAATTTCTCCTGTCAAAATAGCTCCTACTTCTACGACAACTCTAACAACCAAAGTAACAGATGCAACTGGAAACGCAGTAGGTAGTACTGTTGTTCGTTTCTCAGTAGCCACCAATCAAAGTCAAGGTGCACTGACTTCTAGTACGGTAACCACCTCTTCAGATGGACTAGCAACTACCACTTACACCGCTGGGGTGTCAGGAAGTGGCAGTATAGTTACGGATACATTAAAAGCTGAGGCATTGGCTGCAGACCCTGCAGTAGTCATTCCCGCAACTACCGATGTAACCGTAGATCCATCTACAGTTACCTTTAGTTCATTGGCATTAGCGATCGTCAATGGAACGGTGAGTTTGACTGCAGACGGTACTAGTACTGTACGACTAAGGGCTACCGTTCAAAAGAGGACAACCACTGGGGGTACTGCTGCGGCTCCTGGCGTGACGGTCAACTTTACGGCCACTTCTGGTGCGTTGAGTGCTGCAACGGCCGTTACTGATAGTGATGGTTTTGCAGAAGTAGTCCTGACAGCACCCACCCAAACTTCTACTGCGACCTTAAAAGCTACCACTGCAGGTCTAGTAGCTACTGCTAGTTTGAGTTTCGTAGCAGGTACACCTGACATATCAAATTCTACGTTGACTGCCAATCCCAGTAGTTTAGCTGCAGATGGTGTATCTACTTCTACCGTGACCGTGGTTTTAGCAGATGTCAACGGAAACCTAGTGGCAGATGGTACTTCCGTTTTCTTGGTAACGACTGCAGGAACTATCACCACGACGAATCCTACCGTCACGGCTTCTGGGCGTGCCTCTTTTACCTTAAAAGCACCAACCTCTCCTTCTACCACAGATTTGAGCATTGCCCAGCTTCCTACCCTTACCACGCAAGTACAATTTGGTTCTGCTTCCACTGGAGACCCTGCCAGCATTACGTTGTCAGCGGGCACCACTCGGATTTACGTGGCAGGCGTTGGAAAGACAGAAAATACGACCATCAGCTTGCAAATTAAGGATGATGCTGGAAATGCAATCGATGAAAACACGTATGGGAATACTTCGATCAATAACATACGAGTTTCAATGCTCACTCAACCCCATGGAGGAGAATACGTAAGTGGTGTAGATGCAGCAGCAGATGTTTGCACAACCCTGCACGCTACTCTTCCCGATCTGGTTACTTGCCCGAATTCTGGAACCACTGGTCCGATCTATCTTCGAACCAACAACGGTGCAATTACGCTAAATCTGCAAGCAGGAGCTTTGCCAGGAGTAGTAGAAGTTAAGGTCGAAGTTTTGCTTGGATCCGATGGGACTACTTTATCTACCCCATTAACAGCTTCTATGCCGCAAGTAGTTATTGCCTCTGGACCTCCTCATACCATTGCGTTGACTAGCGGAGTCACTGGAGCTATCACAAACCTTGGTGGGGGAATATATCGTCGTGCGGGTAAGATACTGGTCACAGACCGTTATGGAAACAACGTGCCAGATAACACTGTCATCAGCTTGGGTTTAGTAGATTCCGTGTTGGCTCAAGGTTTGGGAAATGCCTCTGCAGGATCTGCAGTTCTAACGTCCACCAGCAGTCTTTTAGGTAAGCGTTGCACGTTGCCAGTAGCTGGGTCAAGTTCGTGCGTTACTGAGGTTTTCACCTTCAACAGTGAGATGATTCGAAATAATACGATGCGTGGAATACAAACGAACGATCGGGTGTTTTTGGAAGACGTCCAAGCACAAGATAAGAATCGTTTCGCGAGTACTGTTACCAGTGATACGACTTTGACAGTTCAATCCGAGTACCTTGGGGATCAAACAGGTGCACTCTACACGGTAGGTGCTTCCCTTCTTGGGGCCGAGGTTGCTGGCCTTGACTCTTCAGGAAATTTAACGGTAGGAATTGCTACTACAAAAGATGGGCTCGCCGATTTCCGAGTAACGTATCCCGCCCACAATAACAATAGTGGAGTCAGTCATGGCACCATCTTAGTGGGTTGCTTTGGATACGCCAGCAATAGCTACAGTTTGTATGACAAGCGTTACGATGTTCCTCAATCTACTCAGGTATACATTCTCGCGGCCTCTAGTGATGATAGTGCTATTGCCATCGATAAAGGACAATTCTGCTTTTCTTCTATTTCTGGTTGGACGTTCACTCCTTCGGCTACTTCCTTGAGTAGCGGAGGTACTGTTGGTTTGGCCCTCCAAGACGGTGGGGATAAGATGACGCTTCCCTTCCAGGGGGTGTATTGCTATTCCGTAGTGACAACTAGAGTCAACGGAAGCGATTTTGATCTGAGTGCAAGCGTTTCTCAGAATCCAGAAAACCAGCTAGAACAAACAGATATCGATGGTACTACTAATGTTACTGTGACACTCAGTGGAGTTCAGCATAAGACCGGTGACACTGGTGTAGTCACTTGCACATCTGGTGATGCAAGTGCCACGATCACGGTCATTATCCCGTAGATGAATAATTTTTGAAAACACTTGACATCCCAATATGGGATAGTCTAGGCTACTCATTAGTGATAGGCGTTTCGGCAAACAGTTTTGGAAACGAATCATGTTGCAAAATTATCTTCCTGTCTTGATTTTTATGATGATGGGCCTTGGGATGGGAGTAGTTTCCGTCACGATGGGCTCAATTCTGGGTACTCGTCGCCCCGATCGGGAAAAAGGCTCCCCTTATGAGTGCGGTTTTGAGGCCTTCGAAGACTCCCGTCTAAAATTTGACGTTCGGTATTACCTTGTCGCTATCTTATTTATCTTGTTTGACCTGGAAATTGCCTTTCTTTTCCCGTGGGGTGTGGTTTTGCGCCAAGTGGGCAATTTTGGTTTAGTTGCTATGGCTATCTTCTTAGGTATTTTGGTAGTGGGTTTCGTGTATGAGTGGAAGAAAGGAGCCTTAGAGTGGGAATAGAGGGTGTTCTCGAAAAAGGTTTCGTAACTACTACTGCGGATACGGTCATCAATTGGGCACGTACTGGTTCTATGTGGCCCATGACCTTTGGATTAGCCTGTTGTGCTATTGAAATGATGCACGCGGGAGCTTCTAGGTATGACTTAGATCGGTTTGGGATCGTTTTTCGTCCTAGTCCGCGCCAATCTGATTTGATGATTGTTGCGGGCACGTTGACTAACAAAATGGCACCTGCGCTTCGTAAGGTGTACGACCAAATGGCAGAGCCTCGTTGGGTGATTTCTATGGGTTCTTGTGCCAATGGCGGTGGTTACTATCACTATTCTTATTCAGTGGTTAGAGGGTGTGACCGCATCGTACCTGTGGATATTTATATTCCAGGGTGTCCTCCCACTGCAGAGGCGTTGTTGTATGGTATTTTGCAGCTTCAAAAAAAGATTCGTCGCACAAATACTATTGCTCGCTAGGGTGTTGTTCTTTCAATTTCAAATTAAGCGATCCTTCTCATGAGTCGATTGAGTCTTGCGGAGCGTCTAAAGAAGCACTTTGAAGGGATTCCTGCTGTCCAGGATCGCGGACAATGGATTTTGACGCTGCCAAAGGAAAGGTTGCTTGAGGTTGCGCTCAAACTTCGAGACTCGCCTGATTTTCGTTTTGATACCCTCATGGATGTCTGCGGAGTCGATTATCTTTCCTACGGGGAGGGTAATTGGAAGGGAAAGCGATTTGCAGTCGTTTATCAAATTCTTTCAATCGCTCATAACGAGCGGATTCGGCTCAAGGTCTTTGTAGAGGGTGATCCACCTATGGTGGATTCTGTAATTTCAATTTGGGAATCTGCCAACTGGCCTGAACGCGAAGCGTTTGATCTTTTTGGCATTTTGTTTGATGGTCATCCTGATTTACGTCGCATCCTTACGGATTATGGTTTTGTGGGTCACCCTTTGCGCAAAGATTTTCCAGTGAGTGGCACTGTGGAAATGAGGTATGATCCCGCGCAAGGTCGCGTGGTCTATCAGCCTATTTCTATTGAGCCGCGTGTGGTTACACCAAAAGTAATCCGAAAAGACAATCGCTACGCAGGAACGGAGGGACGGTAAGCCATCATGGCAGAGATCAGAAATTACACGCTGAACTTCGGGCCTCAACATCCTGCTGCACATGGTGTGCTACGGTTGATTTTGGAACTCGACGGAGAAGTAGTCCAAAGGGCTGATCCTCACATTGGTTTGTTGCATCGCGGCAGTGAGAAGTTGATGGAGACCCGAACCTTTAATCAGGGAATCGGGTACATGGATCGTATGGACTACATGTCCACAATGTGTAATGAGCATCCTTATATTTTGGCCATAGAAAAATTGCTTGGTATTGAAGTTCCGATTCGTGCTCAATACATTCGGGTGATGTTTGATGAAATTACTCGAATTTTGAATCATCTACTCTTTTTAGGAACACATGGCCTCGACATCGGTGCCATGACCATGTTCCTATATTGTTTTCGAGAACGCGAAGACTTGTTTGACTGCTATGAGGCAGTGACTGGTGCTAGGGTACACACCCAGTATTATCGGCCTGGTGGTGTGTACCGCGATCTACCCGATACGATGTCTCAGTATAAGCCTTCTCCCTGGAAGAAAAACGTTGATTCGATCAATGCCAATCGTCAGGGTTCGATGCTGGATTTCTTGTGGGACTTTACTGAGCGTTTTCCGAAGTATGTTGACGAGTATGAAACCCTTCTAACAGAAAACCGAATTTGGAAACAACGTACTGTGGGGATTGCGGTAGTGAGTCCAGAACGTGCTCTCCAGTTAGGGTTTTCTGGCCCGATGCTGCGTGGTTCCGGAGTAGCTTGGGATTTACGTAAGAAGCAGCCATACGAAGTCTACGATCAGCTTGATTTTGATATTCCCATTGGGGTCAACGGAGATTCTTACGATCGTTATTTGGTTCGCGTCGAGGAGATTCGGCAGTCCAATAGGATCATTCGACAGTGTATTGAGTGGTTACGGAAACATCCTGGCCCGGTAATGGTAGCAAATCCAAAGATATCTTCCCCGAAACGTGAAGATATGAAACAGGATATGGAGTCCCTGATTCATCATTTTAAGTTATTCTCGGAAGGGTATTCAGTGCCGGAGGGAGAGGTTTACTCTGCGATTGAACACCCGAAAGGGGAATTGGGTGTGTACATGATTTCAGAGGGTGCTAACAAGCCCTATCGTGTCAAGGTGCGCGCCGCAGGTTTTACTCATCTTGCTGCTATGGATGAGATGACTCGGGGTCATATGTTGGCAGATGTGGTAGCAGTCATTGGGACTATGGACATCGTGTTTGGGGAGGTCGACCGGTGAGTCAAGAATCTAAAGCAGAGACTCCGGTGGTTTTGTCCTCAGCAGTTCGTGAAGAGATTGACCAATGGCTCGCTAAGTATCCGCCAGAACGTAGGCAATCTGCGCTCATAGCTGCGTTGCGCATTGTGCAAGATGATAATGGCGGGTGGCTCTCCAGTGCCCACATCGAAGCAGTGGCTACATACTTAGAAGTGCCTCCAATCGCGGCCTATGAGGTTGCTAAGTTCTACACAATGTTTGAGTTAGCACCAGTCGGGCGCAATAAACTTTGTGTTTGTACTAATGTTTCCTGCATGCTGAGGGGTTCTGATGAGGTGATGGGACATCTCACGAAAAAACTCGGAATCAAAGCAGGAGAGACAACTCCGGATGGTCGTTTTACTATAAAAGAAGTAGAGTGTCTTGGTGCCTGCGTAGGTGCTCCGATGATGCAGATAGGGCGTCAGTACCACGAAAATCTAACTCCGGAACGCATCGATCGGATCTTGGACAGTTTGGAATAGCGACATGGCCGAAGAAACTTGTAGTAGCAGTGAAAGCGACCGCGTTTGCCTGACCACGCTTGGTTTTGATCCTCCTTGGGTTTTGGAAAGTTATCGGAAAGTAGGAGGATATCAAGCGTGGGAAAAAATCCTTCGCGAGAAAACACCTCAAGCTTCCATTGTTGCCGAAGTTAAAAAGAGTGCCTTGCGCGGTCGTGGCGGTGCGGGTTTTCCGACTGGTCTAAAGTGGAGTTTCATGCCACGTGGACTTCCAGTCCAAAAGTACATCATTTGTAACTCAGATGAAGGCGAGCCCGGTACTTGTAAAGATCGCGATATCCTCCGTTACAACCCACATTCCATTATTGAAGGGATGGCGATTGCAGGTTACACCTTGGGTGCAACAGTAGGTTATAACTATATCCGTGGTGAGTTCTGGGAACCCTACGAACGCTTTGAACATGCTATTCAAGAAGCTCGTGCTGCTGGCCTAATCGGTAAGGATATTCAGGGGACGGGAATAAGTTTTGAAGTGCATGCCCACCTGGGTGCGGGTGCCTATGTCTGTGGAGAGGAAAGCGCACTTCTCGAATCTATTGAAGGTAAAAAAGGGCAACCTCGTTTTAAGCCACCTTTCCCTGCCAATTATGGCCTTTTTGGAAAACCGACTAGTACTAATAACGCTGAAACGTTAGCCTCTATTCCCAACATTGTGCGCAATGGTGGAAGTTGGTTCAACACGCTTGGCGAGCCAATTTGCGGTGGTACTAAGATTTTTTCTGTATCTGGACATGTGGCACGTCCTGGGAACTATGAAATCCCTATGGGTACTCCCTTTTTGGAGCTGTTGGCCATTGCGGGTGGTGTTTGGAAAGGCCATCGCTTGAAAGCAGTGATCCCAGGGGGCATATCTGTTCCGGTAGTGCCTGCTGCTGACATGCGAAGTGCCACCATGGATTACGGTGGTTTGAGTAAAGTGGGTTCTGTGATGGGCACCGGTGCTGTTATCGTCATTGATGACACTACTTGCATGGTTAAGCTGTTGGCGCGCATGGCTCATTTTTACGCAGAAGAATCCTGCGGGCAGTGTACCCCCTGCCGGGAGGGTACTGGTTGGCTGGCACGGATCCTACACAGTATTGAGCATGGTCAAGGAAAACCAGGGGATCTGGATTTGCTGCTAGATTTAGCACGTAAGATCGAAGGGCGCACCATTTGCGCTTTAGGGGACGCTGCATCAATTCCGGTCGTTAGTTTTCTAAAACATTTTCGACCTGAGTTTGAATATCATATTCAGCACAAGAAGTGCATGGTTTAGTGTGGTCTGCGACGAGCGCGAGGTAAGATTTCAATGTTGAATCTCCAAATCAATGGCATTGATATTCAGGTGCGCCACGGGACCATGGTAATTGATGCCGCTGAAAGCATCGGAATCTCAATTCCGAGGTTTTGTTATCACAAAAAGTTGTCGACTGCTGCTAATTGTCGGATGTGTTTGGTTGAGGTTGCAAAGGTAGCCAAGCCCGTGCCTGCTTGCGCCACTCCAGTGGCAGAGGGCATGAAAGTATTTACTCGGTCACCAAAAGCACTGAGTGCCCAACGCGGGGTGATGGAGTTTTTATTAATCAATCACCCGTTGGATTGTCCAGTTTGCGATCAGGGAGGGGAATGTCCATTGCAGGAAACTGCCATTGGCTTTGGTTCGGGTATTTCTCGTTACTCACTAGGAAAGCGTGTAGTTACTGATCCGGATTTAGGACCTTTGGTTTCTGCGGACATGACCCGTTGTATTCACTGCACTCGGTGTGTTCGTTTCAGTCGAGAAATTGCTGGTGCTATGGATTTGGGGTTGATCGGTCGTGGTGAACATACAAAGATCACTACTTACGTTGGTTATACACTCGATTCTGAGCTTTCCGGAAACGTAATCGATTTGTGCCCAGTAGGTGCGCTTACTTCGAGACCTGCTCGTTATAAATCTCGTGCTTGGGAGCTTCAATCTCATTCTTCCATTGCTCCACATGACTCTTTTGGATCTAATCTGCGGTTAGATACTAAAGATGGCAGGGTCATACGTGTTATTGCGAGGGAATGCGAAAAAATTAACGAAACATGGATTTCGGATCGTGACCGATTCAGTTATCAAGGTTTGTATAGTGCAGATCGATTAGAGTCTCCAAGAATTCGGGAGAATGGTGTTTGGCGCGACGTAGATTGGTCTACTGCGTTAGAATTCGTAGCCAATGGCTTAAATGAAGTGCGAAAAAATGAAGGGGCTCAAGCACTGGGTGCATTGGTTGCTCCTA
The DNA here is from genome assembly GCA_963575665.1 of Gammaproteobacteria bacterium. Classification (GTDB taxonomy): domain Bacteria; phylum Pseudomonadota; class Gammaproteobacteria; order CAIRSR01; family CAIRSR01; genus CAUYTX01. The sequence continues at coordinate 10,944 of CAUYTX010000055.1, forward strand.
CCACCACCTTAGAGGAGAGTTATCTAGTCCAAAAGCTCATGCGGGGACTGGGTAGCCCAAATATAGATCATCGTTTACGACAAATTGACTTCTCTGGTCGAGAAGAAGACCCAGTGTTTCCTTGGCTTGGGCAGTCAATCGCTTCTTTAGAAAATTTAGGTGCGTTTTTGGTAGTGGGTTCTCATGTTAGGAAAGAACATCCCCTAATTAATCATCGCCTGCGGAAAGCAATGCTACGTGGGGCATATGCGACATTCTTGGATGCCCAACATAGGGAGTACAACTATCCTCCCAATGCAGTGATGGTGGCGTCCCCAGGGGAGTGGTTGCAAGAACTCTTGTTAGTAGCTAAAGCTGCTCAGGCAATTACGGGGCGTGCAATTTTACAAGAGTGGTCTTCGCTATGGAAAGATCTGGAGGCCAGTGCTCTACATCAAGCTACAGCGCGTTATCTTTCTCAATCACCCTCTTCTCTAATTTTGATTGGAAACTCAGCACAGTCTCATACGAACTTTGCAGACCTTCGTAGGATCGTGGGTTTACTTGCAGAGTTAACAGACTCTAAGATCGGTTACTTGCCAGAAGCTGCAGGGACTGTTGGAGCTTGGTTGGCTGGATGTGTTCCTCACCGCGGGCCGGGGAAGAAGTCTGTAGTATCTGGCCTTGACTGGCGCGCAATGCTCACAGGGGACAGTGTAAAAGGCCTTTTGGTTCTGGGCGCAGAACTTGACAAGGATTGTGCAGATCCAGTAGCAGTGCATGGTTTAAAGAAAACAAGTTTTGTGGTTAGTCTTTCCTCATGGAGTGGTCCAGCTCAAGAGCGTTATGCCAACGCAATTTTGCCGATTGCTCCATACGCGGAGACTTCCGGTACCTACGTTAATTTGGAAGGAAAGTGGCAAAGTTTTCAGGGCGCGGCCGATCCCGTAGGGGAGACTCGGCCCGGTTGGAAGGTTTTGCGGGTTCTTGGTAATTTGCTCGACCTGGAAGGGTTTGATTATTTCTCCTCTGAACAAGTGCTCGCCGAGGCACGTGGTGTTATCGGGGAAGTTTCTCCGAACAACATGATTTCTGGGAAAACACCAAAACATGTCACTCCTCCAAAAGGTTTGAGCCGGGTTGGAGAGACGCCTCCTTATGCCGTAGATGCTTTGGTTCGTCGTTCTCCTGCACTCCAAGCGACTAAAGATGGTAAAGTGGCAGCCGTAGCTCGGATTCACTCCGCTACTTTGGCTCACTTGGGTTTAGAGAATGTCTCGGAAGTGGTCGTGCGCCAAGATGCAGTGGAGGTAACGCTTCCCGTAGTAGCAGACGATCGGATGGCAGTGGGTTGTGTATCGATCCCGGCTTCTATGAGTGAAACTGCGATTTTAGGGGCCACTTTTGGCACGTTGGAATTGAGTGCTCCTGAAGATCAGGTAGCGATTTAGGTTCTTTATCGAGGGTGTAAGGGATGTCCAATTTGATTTTAGTAATTTGGACCGTCATCAAGATCTTAATGGTGATGATTCCACTACTGACCTCTGTGGCGTGGCTCACTTTTGCTGAGCGCAAGATTATCGGTTACATGCAGATTCGAATTGGGCCTAATCGTGTTGGCCCGCGGGGTTGGCTGCAACCGATTGCGGACGCTGTAAAACTGATGTTCAAAGAGGTTATTCTCCCAACGGGTGCCAATAAAATCTTGTTTTTGATTGCACCTGTGTTGGCCATTGCTTCTGCTTTAGCGGCTTGGGCAGTAGTTCCTTTTTCGGATACTTTTATCATTTCGAATTTGAATGCAGGTCTTCTATATTTGCTCGCGGTTACTTCTATAGGTGTTTATGGCATTATTATTTCTGGCTGGGCATCTAATTCTAAATACGCTTTTTTAGGAGCCATGCGTTCTGCAGCGCAAATGGTGTCGTACGAGATTGCCATGGGGTTTGCTCTGGTGGGCGTTGTTATCGGTGCCGGTAGTTTGAACTTGGGAGAGATTGTCCATGCCCAAAAAGGGGGCATTCTCAACTGGTTCTTCGTGCCGATGTTTCCATTGTTTGTAATTTATTTTACGTCGGCAGTTGCAGAGACTAATCGTGCTCCGTTTGACGTAGCAGAAGGGGAATCTGAAATTGTCGCTGGTTTCCACGTGGATTACTCTGGCATGGCCTTTGCTGTGTTCTTCTTAGCAGAATATGCCAACATGATTCTTATTTCGATGTTGGCTTCCTTAATGTTCTTAGGAGGTTGGTATTCGCCTTTTGAAGGTATACCAATACTTGGTGAGCCTAGTATTCTTTGGCTCTTTTCTAAGATGTCCTTCTTTTTACTATTGTATCTTTGGTTTCGTGCTACGTTTCCGCGTTATCGATATGATCAAATCATGCGACTCGGGTGGAAGGTTTTTATTCCGATCACTATTGTTTGGTTACTTTTGATCGCAGTTTTTGTAGTAGAAGGATGGGCGTGGTGGAATGTGTAGTGCAGAAAACACTTTGATACAGGTCTAGCCCATATGATGCAGACAGTCGGACGTTACCTGAAAAGTCTATTCTTGCTGGAATTGTTGGCAGGTCTGGGCGTGACTGGTAGGTATTTGTTCAAACGAAAGATAACGGTGCAGTATCCAGAATCACGGACTCCGTTATCTCCTCGGTTTCGTGGGTTGCATGCATTGCGTCGTTATCCTAACGGTGAAGAGCGTTGCATTGCTTGCAAGTTATGTGAGGCTGTCTGTCCAGCCATGGCCATTACCATCGAGTCCGAACAAAGATCCGACGGAACAAGACGTACTACGCGCTACGACATTGATTTGTTCAAATGTATTTATTGTGGTTTTTGTGAGGAATCCTGCCCAGTAGATTCCATTGTAGAAACCTCAGAATTTGAGTTTGCTTTCGAACAGTTCAGTGATCGAATCATGACGAAGGCAGATTTGCTTGCATTGGGTGATCGCTGCGAAGGAAAGATTGCAGCGGATCGAATAATAGATGCACCGTATCGTTAGTGCGACCTAACCCCACAACATTGTACTGAAGCCATGGAATCTATTTTATTTTATGTGTTTTCGGCCATTCTGTTGGCATCTGCAACAGCGGTCATCACCGTGCGCAATTCAGTACGGGCAGCATTGTTCTTGGTGCTTGCTTTTTTCACCAGTGCTGGATTATGGGTACTTCTGGAGGCCGAGTTTTTAGCAATTACTCTCGTGCTGGTCTATGTGGGCGCGGTCATGGTGCTTTTCTTGTTCGTGGTCATGATGATTGATGTGAATGTTTCTCCATTGCGCGAGGGATTTGCAAAATATTTACCTCTGGGGTTTGGGGTTGCCGTTTTAATGGCAGTAGAGATGTTTGTGGTGCTCGGATCTCGAAATTTTGGCATAGAACATTTTCCTGTCCCAGTTTCTCACCCGGTGGGATATAGCAACACAACCGAGCTTGGGTTGTTGCTCTATACAGAGTATGTGTATCCATTAGAGATCGCTTCTGTCATTTTATTGGTAGCAATTATTGCGGCCATTGCCTTGACTCTGCGTCGTCGTCCTAATGTCAGATACATAGATCCAGCAGAACAAGTAGTTGTATCGCGTAAAGACCGAGTGCGTCTTGTGCAAATGCCTGCTTCGGAGCGGACGTAGTTCTCCTGATTCCCACGAGGTTCCTACAATATGGTTTCTTTGTCACATTTCCTCGTTTTAGGTGCCGTACTCTTCTGTTTGAGTGTGGCGGGGATCTTTTTGAACAGAAAGAATGTCATTATTTTGCTCATGTCGATTGAGCTCATGTTGCTCGCAGTCAATATGAATTTTGTGGCGTTCTCACATTATCTTGGAGATCCTGCGGGTCAGATTTTTGTATTTTTTATTCTCACCGTTGCTGCCGCCGAATCTGCTATTGGATTGGCGATTCTCGTAGTGCTGTTCCGCAATCTTCGGACCATCAATGTCGATGACTTGGACTCACTGAATGGATGACCCAGTCAATATGAAAAACGTCTACCTAGCCATTGTGCTTGTTCCTCTGCTGGGATCACTCACAGCGGGTTTGTTCGGTTGGAAAATTGGGCGGAAGGCTTCGCATTGGGCGACCATCCTTGGCGTTGCCATTTCTTGCCTGCTTTCCATTTTTGTATTTAAGCATCTGGTGTTAGATGGTGCACCCCCTTTTGATGAAACCATTTATACATGGATGGTGAGTGGGAGCAGTCTTCATTTAGAAGTAGGTTTTAGGGTAGATGAATTAACTTCCGTGATGTTGATCGTGGTGACTTTTGTATCACTCATGGTGCATATTTACACTATTGGTTACATGCACGACGATCCTGGTTATACACGTTTCTTCAGTTACATCGCTTTGTTTACTTTTGCAATGCTGATGTTGGTAATGTCTAATAATTTCCTGCAGCTTTTCTTTGGTTGGGAGGCGGTTGGGCTCGTTTCGTATCTTTTGATTGGCTTCTGGTTTGAACGAGAGAGTGCGATTTACGCAAGCCTTAAAGCATTTTTGGTGAATCGGGTTGGTGATTTCGGATTCCTTCTAGGGATCGCGGCAATCTATCAATATTTTGGAACTTTGCACTACGCCACTGTGTTCCAAAAAATACCTAGCATCGTTGGACAAACTTTACATGTATTGCCAGGTGAGGATTGGTCTGTTCTGACGTTGATTTGTATCCTACTATTTATTGGTGCCATGGGAAAATCTGCTCAAGCGCCCTTACATGTCTGGCTTCCCGATTCCATGGAAGGCCCAACACCCATTTCTGCATTGATCCATGCTGCGACCATGGTCACCGCAGGTATTTTCATGGTGGCTCGCATGTCTCCTCTGTTTGAGCATTCTGAAACAGCTCTCTCGGTAGTGTTGGTCATTGGCGCAATCACTTCGTTCTTTATGGGCTTGCTTGGATTAGTCCAGAACGATATTAAACGCGTTGTGGCTTACTCCACATTGTCTCAACTGGGCTACATGGTGGTTGCGTTAGGTGCCTCAGCTTATGCCGCGGGTGTGTTTCATTTAATGACTCATGCTTTCTTCAAAGCTTTGTTGTTCCTGGGTGCTGGTTCCGTCATCATGGCTATGCATCACGATCAAGACATTCGGCACATGGGTGGGCTTAAAAAGTACATGCCTCTTACCTATTGGACCGGGTTGATTGGATCGTTGGCGTTAATTGGGTTTCCCGGATTCTCTGGTTTTTTCTCTAAAGACGCGATTATCTCCGCAGTTGAGGTATCTAAGTTGCCCGGAGCGAACATAGCATACGCTGCCGTTTTGGCAGGGGTGTTTGTAACCGCGTTGTATAGTTTTAGGATGTTTTTCCTAGTGTTTCATGGGAAAGAACGCATGAGTCATCACACGAAGGAACATTTACATGAATCTCCTGCAGTGGTTACTTTGCCGCTAGTGGCTCTGGCCATTCCTTCCGTGATTGCAGGTGCTTTATTCGCAGGGCCGATGCTTTTTGAACACCCGGGACTTTTTGGACATTCTATTTTCGTGCTCCCGGAACACGATGTATTGGGTGAAATGGCACACCATTGGCATGGTCCTCTGGCTTTTGTGATACACGGATTGGCTAATCCGGTGTTTTGGCTCGCAATTTCTGGAGTTGCCGTTGCTTATTGGTTGTACTTGTTACGTCCAGATTTGCCAGATCGAATATTAGAAAAGTTTGCTGGAATCCATCACATCCTGTTGGAAAAGTATGGATTTGATAGGTTCTATGAATTCTTCTTTGCAGGTGGAGGTAGGAGGTTTGGTAATTTCCTATGGCAAGTAGGAGACGTTACCTTCATCGATGGCCTTTTAGTAAATGGTTCGGCGAAGTCTGTGGCTTGGGTATCCTCTGTTGCCCGGTATGTACAATCCGGTTTCCTCTACCACTACGCTTTTGCCATGATTTTGGGTTTACTCCTAGCCTTAGTTACCTTTAGCGTTTAGGATCCGACATGTCACTGCCCCTGTTGAGTCTAGTGATTTGGGTACCCATCCTGGGTGCTCTCGCGGTTCTTGGAATCGGTGACCGGCATAAAGAACTGGCGCGCCAGGTTGCTTTGGGTGTGGCAGTGCTTACTTTTGTCTTGAGTTTGCCGCTGTTTACTGGTTTTGATGCTTCTACACATGCAATGCAGTTTGTAGAAGATTTCTCTTGGATCCCGAGTTTTGGGATTCGATATTCCCTAGGCGTAGATGGTATTTCTGTGCCATTGATCCTGTTGACTACGTTTTCGACCATCTTGGTAATTCTAGCCGGTTGGCAAGTAATTCAAAAACACATTTCTCAGTACATGGCTGCTTTCTTGGTCATGGAAGGTGTTATGAATGGTGCCTTTTCTGCCATGGATGCCATGCTTTTTTACGTGTTCTGGGAAGGAATGCTCATTCCGATGTTTATCATCATCGGCGTTTGGGGGGGACCTCGCCGAATCTACGCTACCGTGAAATTTTTCTTATACACTTTCCTCGGTTCTGTGTTCATGTTGGTTGCTTTGATTTACTTAGGCAACGTCACTGGCAGCTTTAATCTCTTAAAGATGCAGTCATTAGAGCATCTCAGCATGACTGCGCAGTATCTTGTGTTCGCAGCTTTTATGCTTGCTTTTGCGGTGAAGGTGCCTATGTGGCCAGTGCACACTTGGCTTCCTGATGCACACGTAGAAGCCCCTACGGGTGGGTCAGTTATTTTGGCTGCTATCATGCTCAAGATGGGGGGGTATGGTTTTCTGAGATTTTCTCTCCCGATTACTCCAGATGCCAGTCAAGCACTCAGTGGTTTCGTCATTGTCCTTTCTCTGATCGCAGTCGTATACATCGGATTTGTAGCGTTAGTTCAGCAGGACATGAAAAAACTAATTGCCTATTCTTCTATCTCTCACATGGGCTTTGTAACCCTTGGAACCTTCGCCGCATTTACTGCTCTTTCCATTAAAAATTCAGGAGCTGCGACTCTTGGATTAGAAGGCGCAATGGTTCAAATGATTTCTCATGGATTCATTGCGGGTGCCATGTTCCTTTGCGTTGGCGTACTCTATGACCGCATGCACTCTCGTCGAATCTCAGATTATGGTGGTGTAGCACACAAAATGCCTGTCTTCGCTGCGTTGATGGTTTTCTTTGGTATGGCCAATTCTGGCTTACCCGGTACGTCAGGTTTCGTCGGTGAGTTTATGGTGATTTTAAGTGCTTTCCAAGCCAATCTCTGGTATGCATTTTGGGCTTCCACTAGTCTTTTATTGGGAGCGGCTTACACCTTGTGGATGATTAAACGCGTTGTTTTCGGCCCAGTAGGTAATCACCATGTTGCTGAGCTTTTGGATATTTCTCCGCGGGAATTTTTTATACTCGCGATGTTGGCGTTATTTGTATTACTGATTGGACTTTGGCCTGCTCCATTGCTTGACATGATGCGTGAATCCATTGCGCACCTTGTAGACCAAATCGGTCATTCCAAGCTTTAACCTTGCGGAACTGTCATGACCTCCGAGATGCTTAGACTCGCTGCTGCTGGCCCTGAAATTCTGGTACTCGTGGGCACTTGCGTCGTTCTCATGGCGGATGTTTTTAAACCCAAAGAGGAGTGGGATTCGCTTGCTTATTGGCTTTCTTTAGGGGTTTTAGTCGTAGCAGGTTGGATGACTTATTCCGGTTTTGGAGCCAACTTGGGGCCTGCGCTCAATGGTTATTTTCTCAAAGACGTTGTTGGAGATTTCCTAAAATTATTTATCTATTTATCTACTTTCATTACGTTTGTATATTCTCGAGACTACTTAGAGAAACGAAACCTTTTCACAGGCGAGTTTTTCGTCCTGGGATTATTTGCAGTCCTTGGAATGTTGGTAATGGTTTCCTCTGGAAACCTGCTGACCCTCTTCTTGGGGTTAGAACTCTTATCGTTGCCTATGTATGCCATGATTGCCTTAGATCGGGATTCGGCAACGGCCACTGAGGCGGCAATGAAGTATTTTGTGATGGGTGCTATTGCTTCTGGAATGTTGTTGTATGGTATGTCCATGTTGTACGGTGCCACTGGCAGTTTAGACCTTGTTAAGATTTCTGAGGCCGCACAAAAGATCGTGGCAGGCACAACGAATTTGGATCCTGTGATTTTGGTATTCGGGACGATCTTTGTAGTGGTGGGTGTCTCCTTCAAGTTTGGCGCAGTTCCGTTTCACATGTGGGTGCCAGATGTTTATCATGGTGCGCCAACTGCCATGACCTTATTTTTGGGTGCTGCTCCGAAGCTCGCCGCATTTGCCATGTTAATGCGTCTACTCGTGGGAACCCTCGGACCTTTGTCGGGTCATTGGCAACAAATGCTCATGGTGTTATCAGTGTTGTCTTTGGCGGTTGGAAATGTGATTGCCATTTCCCAAACCAATCTAAAGAGAATGCTTGCTTATTCCACCATCTCGCATGTTGGTTTTCTGTTCTTGGGACTGTTAGCAGGTACCCCGGAAGGCTACGGTGCTTCCCTGTTCTACATCGTTGTGTATGTTCTGACTGCTTTGGGTAGTTTTGGGATGATCTTGCTCCTCTCTAGGACGGGTTTTGAGGCGGATCGTGTTGAAGATTTCAAGGGTCTAAATGAGAAAAACCCATGGTTTGCTGCCATGATGGCCATTCTCATGTTTTCAATGGCAGGGGTACCCCCGTTTGTTGGATTTTGGGCAAAGTGGCAGGTGTTGCACGCAGTGGTAAGCGTTGGGCAATTTTGGATTGCCCTAGTAGCAGTTTCTTTCTCCGTCATTGGTGCTTGGTATTACTTGCGGGTGATTTGGTACATGTATTTCGAGAAACCGAAAGATATGATACCGGTTACGCCTATGCTGGGCATGCATCTTGTCATGAGTGCTAATGGTCTGTCGCTGCTCTATCTGGGTTTTTTCCCAAGTGCTTTGATGACCTTGTGTCTAACGTTGTTAGCTCGCTAGGTCAGGAAGAAGGGAGCCAAGATGCGTTGGCTCCTATAACACGCGTTGAAACCCAAATTGGGCAGGTGATGCGTGGTCAGTCGGAGATCATTCGTAAGGTGTTGTCTGCTTGGATTGCGGGCGCGCATGTCCTTTTAGAGGATTTTCCTGGTACTGGTAAAACTACTCTTGCGAAAGCACTTGCACGCAGTGTGGACGCTCGTTTCTCCAGAATCCAGTTCACTCCAGATTTACTACCGAGCGATATTGTTGGGGTCTCAATTTGGAACCAAGGGGACGGGAGGTTTTGTTTCCACGAAGGTCCTGTTTTTGCCAGCATTGTGCTCGCAGATGAGATAAACCGAGCTTCTCCTAGAACTCAGTCTGCACTTTTGGAAGCCATGGCAGAGTCTCAGGTGACCGTTGATGGGGTTAAACGTGGTTTGCCACTCCCTTACTTCGTGATTGCCACTCAAAATCCAGTAGAGTCACATGGTGTCTATCCGCTTCCAGAAGCTCAATTAGACCGTTTTGGGTTACGCCTTAGCTTGGGTTATGTCTCTAATGAAGAAGAAACGCAGATGTTAGAATATTCTGCATCTACACATCCAGTAGAGAGTCTTAGTCCATGTGCATCATTGGGAAATATACGCAACGCACGAGATGCATCTAATAAGGTTGCAGTATCTCAGGAAATACGTAACTATATTGTGTCACTCGTAGCACATACTCGGAAAAAACCGGAAATACGAATGGGTGCGAGTCCGCGCGCCTCAATAACCATTTTTCAAATTTCTCGTGCTCTTGCTTTTTTGTCTGGTCGGGATTTTGTGACACCAGACGATGTACAAGATATTTCGATGTACGTGCTGCCACATCGTCTTGTTTTAGATCCGCAAACCCATTATTCTGGAGTCACTGGCACTGAACTGGTACGAAGGCTCGTTGCCGAGGTTCCAGTGCCTGTTTAAATAGTAGTCTGGAGAGGTATCAAAGTGGTCATACTGGCACCGACTCGAAATCGGTTGGGGGCATCCGCCCCACGTGGGTTCGAATCCCACCCTCTCCGCCATCTCTAATGAGTCTGGACCACTTCTCCTTGCTTAATTTGATTGCGTAACGTCGTTGCCACACTGGAAGAACCAAAAGGCCCAATCCACACCCGCCAACGTTGGGATGTCTCTGGAACTTCTTCTACATAAGCCGAGTACCCTTTGGATACCAGTGCGTTTTGTAAGAACTTAGCCCTACGTTCATTGTCTACGATGGCGATTTGAATTGCCCACTCCTCAGAAGTGGGTATTTTTGCAACGGCAGGAGCTTCTATTGCAGGTGGTTGACGTTGGACTGCAAGGGCGATTTGGGTAATTTCTGTTGCAATCCCGAGGGTTTCTGCGAACTTTCTCAAAACCGCTTCTTCTTGTTTAGCAGCAGAAGCATGTTTTTCTTGAATCCGTTGCCGAACTTGGTCTGCGAGGAATTGGAAACCCGTCCAATTCTGGCTTGCTTTTCCTTGCTCTTCGGAAGGTAAAGTCTTCCATTGAGTCAAAAACGCTTCTAGTGCGCCAGCACTCCACTCTGATTTTTCTAAAAAGTTTGCAATCAGTACGCGCCCAAAAGACAGTGTAGAATCTACTGCAGGCACCGGACGTGACCTAGTCGGAACTGAATCCTTCTCCTCTGGAGGCTGCGAAAAGAAGGTATAAAACACACCTATTTCCACTAGGAATACTACACCTACGATGATCGCAATACCTCTCCAACTCTTCCGAGATTCTTGGGCAGGCAAGGATGACGTTTCTCCGGAAGGTGCCTGCTCTTCCCCAACCAGACTGTTTAAGAGTTTTCTACGATGAGCACGGTAAGTTATGTAATCCAGCTTTCCCTGCGCGTGGGCCCGAGCCAAAGCCCGCAGAGGGCGATCGATCATTAATTCGTCGATAGCTCTTCTCCTTGCATATGTTCTGGCGTGTCCAAATGTGCAGTAGCTACAATGACGGTGATGTTATCCCTAGCTTTGCGAGATAAAGCTAGGTTTACTAAAGAATTAAGTGCTTCTCGATCACCGCCATTAGCAACAAGATCACGGATTTCAATATCATTTAATTCCTTATCAAGACCGTCACTGCACAATAAGAAACGGTCCCCTGGGAGCACAGGTTCAATATCTGCGTCGAGAAATAGAACTTCTCGAGCACCGATTGCACGAGTAACAATGTTTGCATTTGGATGACGTCGTGCTTCAAGACGAGTTAACAAACCGTTCGCGACCATGTCTTCTACTTGGGTATGGTCTTGGGTAAGTTGAACTAGTTTACCGTTTCGGTAACGGTATAACCTACAGTCACCAGCCCAGAGGTACACCACAAAACTTCCATAAGCAAACATGGCAACAACCGTTGCGCCAATAACGCAATCTTGTCTCGTTGCCCTAGCGAGTTTTCGTAAATATAGGTTAGTTTCCTGGAGCCGATCCTCAATTTCGTCAATGGAACGACTAAGTTGGATAGGTGCGGAAAACTGCGCTAATGTCTTGACGATTTCCGCACTCGCTACTTCCCCAGTGTCATGGCCGCCCATGCCATCTGCGACGACCCACAACCCACGGTTAAGCAGTTCTAAATACGCGTCCTCGTTTTTCTTACGTACTTTTCCGACCTCAGTTCGTGAGGCAGAGGACCAAAACAGGGACAATGGTTGTAGCACAATGTTTAGCAGGTTAGCATCAAAGAAGTTAACCACCATGATAAAAGTCAGTCTTTAAAAATACAATAGTGGTTGCAAGCTAAACACTCTCTCCTTAGAATGGCACGTATTCTTCTAAAAGTTTAGATTTGAGTCCAAACTGGAGTTTTCAATGGTTCACACGCTTCCCATTTTGCCTTATGCAAAAGATGCACTAGCACCACATATGTCTGCTGAAACCCTAGAATACCATTATGGTAAACATCAGCAGGCTTACGTTACTAACCTGAATAACCTAATCGCAGGTACTGATTTTGAGAAGATGACACTTGAAGAACTTGTTCTAAAATCAAGTGGTGGATTGTTTAACAATGCCGCACAAGTCTGGAACCACACTTTCTTTTGGAACTGCTTATCTCCTCAAGGAGGAGGTGCACCAAGTGGTGTTTTAGCAGAAGCCATTGACCAGACTTTTGGTTCTTTTACGGCATTCAAAGAAGCATTCACTAAGACTGCGGTGACTACCTTTGGTTCTGGATGGGGATGGCTCGTCAAAACCCAAGACGGGAAACTAGAACTTTTGAGTACTAGCAACGCAGGTACACCGGCGACTTCAGGCAAGAAACCGCTGCTTACCTGCGATGTTTGGGAACATGCCTACTATATCGACTACCGGAACTTACGTCCTAAGTTCGTAGAAGCCTTTTGGAATTTGGTAAATTGGGAGTTCGTAGCAGCTAATTTTAACGGTTGATTCAGAGTTTTTGATTTTGGTGGCGCAAGAAACCGGCGTTTAGTGCCGGTTTCCCGAAGATTTCAGTTTTTTCTAAAACTTAATTACTTGTTAGACACACAGACAATACGACCATCTCGTTTCACAGGGTGCTGATTACCCGGACAGCCTTCCTGGCGAGAACGGTCTGCTCCGGAACTCTCTTGGCGGGATTGATCTCGGCTTGCTTGATCTGCTGCGCATCCTGAGATACCACCAAAAAGCACTAAAGACACAAAAATCACAGAGACGCGAACTATATCTGTCTGCAAAGTTTAACCCTCTGAGTTACTTCTTTGGCACACAAACAGTGCGTCCATCTCGGTTTGCGGGGCGCATGTCGCCAGAGCAGTTTGGTTGTTGGTGATGCTTATTTTGGTGTCCTGAGCGCTCTTGGTGAGACTGAGCAGATTGAGGGTGTCCCTGTCCATGTCTCCTACCTTCATGTCCCGGATTTTTCCCATGTCTAGGAGAATCTTGACCATCCGGTTGACCTCCTGGAATAGCATCTATGACTGTCTTAAAAAAGCCACCGATACCCCCTCCTTCCGGGCTTTTCGCATCGCCTTTAGCCTCTGAATAGGTCTTACCCTGTTGTTCCGTATCAGCAACACGCTCGCTATCCGCTGCGCATCCGCTCAATAAAAAAATACAGCCAAATAGAATTTCCTTTCGCATTTTCAAATTTCCAAATAGTCTGATGGGGAATTCACACAAAAAACGAATGATTATAACTAGCAGACCGAAAAATTGCAAACTTTAAGTCGGCAACTGATTTTCTGAAGAATTGTAAATCGTCTTCTGTCCCGTCTTGAGGCTTGGTAGTATACTGCGAAGGTGAGGGTTTTTAGGAACGGTGGTGTTCGTAACAAGAGTTGCTGTCCCCGTGAGTAGCTTTTGAACGATTATCCGGAGAGGAATGCGCGTGAATCTGGTTCGTATCACACTGATTTTGATCGGGATTGGTATTTTAGTAGGTATTTGGCGTTGGGAACTACGACGACGTAGACCTCCTAGAAAGCCACCTCCGATCTCTGATTCCGCCTACGTCATCCAAGAGAATGGAGGTGAGCCATTTTTAGATTTTTCTGGTTTGGACGGCGTTAGTGCAACCCGGCATCCAATGCAGGAAACGCCAGAATCTAAACCGAGTACCAAGCAAGTGGAAGTGCGTGGGCGACCTATTCCGAGTGCTGAAGAAAAATTAGTAGTCATTCACCTTATCGCGCCAATAGATTCTCCTTATTTTGGAGTTGATCTGCTCACTGCTGCACAAGACGCTAAAATTGGATATGGGGAGATGAATATTTTTCATCATCGTGTTCGAGGGCAACGCCGGCCTGTGTTTAGTGTTGCTAATCTAGTCGAACCAGGCACCTTCAATCCTCCTGCAATGGTAAGTTTTTTTACCCCAGGTCTTACTTTTTTCATGCGATTACCAGGACCTATTCCAGCCTCCCAAGCGATCGAACAAATGATTCAATCTGCCCAGTACCTTGCTGCGGAGCTCGGAGGAGAAATTCGAGATTCGCAACGTCGCCTTTTAGACGAAGAGGCATTGAATCGTCTTCGAAAGGCATTCGCGGAACCATCTCAGGAAGACAACAGTCTCCCTTTATAGCAAAACCGACGTAAGATGATCATGAAGCAGTTCGTGAAAACCTCTCCAAATCTGGACTGGATTAAGTGCGGTGCCTACTTGGATGATCGTTCTACGTCAGCTTTACTATACCATCATAGGGTCTAGGCATGCGTACCAATTTACCTACTACTTTGCAGGAACAAGAAGTTCGGGACGAAATGCAAATCGTCTCTAAAACCAACCTCGAAGGCTTTATCACTTACACAAGTCATGATTTTGTAGAGATCAGTGGATTCTCTGAGCAAGAATTACTCGGTGCGCCGCACAACCTCTTGCGCCATCCCGATATGCCCCCTGCTGCTTTTCAAGACTTATGGGAGCACTTAAAACAGGGTAGACCTTGGAGTGGTATAGTTAAAAATCGTTGCAAAAATGGGGATTTCTATTGGGTAGAAGCCAACGTTGCTCCTCTCCTGGAAGACGGGAAGATTACCGGCTACATCTCCGTACGGCACAAAGCAAGCCGCACACAAATCGAACAAGCATCCTCTTTGTACGAGTTATTAAATAGCGGAGAACAAACCTCCCTGCATTCTTGGAAAAAAAGTATTTCAACTTGGTGGTTAAACGTCGATGTTGCAAAACGTTTTGGAATAGCCATTGGTGGTCTTTTTGTATTTTCTTTTTTTGTTTTTTCTATTTTTTTGTTGGGAGCGTTAGGCACTGCAACTTACTCAGAAATTCGAAATCTAATCCTCATCGGAGGTGTGGGGATCCTAGCTCTGCTTTTGTTTTCTGTTTGGTCTTTCACACGTTCTTTAACCGTGCCTCTTCGAAGAGCCAATAATGTTTTTGAGCAAATCGCACAAGGACATTACAAAAATGCCATCGATGCAGAACGAAATGATGAAGTAGGACATGTTCTGCAAGGTCTTAAGTCAATGCAAATTAAACTAGATTTTGAGTTTAATCACACGAGACGAATAGCCGAAGAGAGTCAACGCATCCGAACCGCATTAGATAATGTTTCTACCAATGTAGTGATTGTAGACCGTTCTGGCATTATTTTATATGCAAATCCTTCTCTCATACGAACGCTCTCGCAAGCTGAATCACAAATCCGAAAAGAAATACCTCACTTCAATTACCAAAAGTTGATTGGTGAAAATCTGGACCAGTTCCATAAGAACCCATCTTATCAACGCAATATCCTAGATCACTTACGCACCACTCATCGAGCGACAATTCACATCGGAGGGCGAGAGTTTGATTTGATTTTTAATCCGGTAATAGATAGTGAAGGGAAGCATTTAGGAAATGTTCTGGAGTTGAACGACACGACTGCATTGCGCGATATGCAAAGAAAAGTAGAAGGCGTAGTCCGAAATGCTCGCGCTGGAGACATTTCAGGGCGGCTTGATCTCACAGGAGAAGAGGGGTTTCTCCACGAATTAAGTAATGGCATAAATCATTTGCTAGAAACAGTAACGGCCGCCGTAGGAGATATAGATACGGCCCTCATGCGAATTTCTCACGGGGATTTAACTGATTCAGTTTCTAATGATCTGCAGGGTGTTTTTGGTGCTATCCGAGACAATGCTAATGGCACCATGGCGAGTCTCGCTAGGTTAGTAGGAAGGATTAAGACTGCTGCAGATTCGATTGCTTCTGCTACCAGAGAAATTTCAATAGGACACGGAGATCTATCAAAACGGACAGAACAACAAGCCGCGTTTTTAGAAGAAACCGGTAACACTTTAGAAAGATTGACCTCTACTGTGCATCAAAATGCCGAAAATGCTAACCAAGCAGATCAGATGACCCGAGATGCCTGTAAGGTTGCTGAGCGTGGCAAAGACCTCGTCAATGTAGTAGTGCAGACAATGGAAGGACTGCAGGAAAGTTCGAGTCGAATTTCAGAGATTACGTCTGTTATTGATGGCATTGCTTTCCAAACGAATTTGTTAGCACTGAATGCTGCCGTTGAAGCAGCGAGAGCTGGGGAACAAGGACGAGGTTTTGCGGTGGTGGCGAGTGAAGTACGTAGTTTGGCAGCGCGAAGTGCATCCGCAGCACGAGAGATTAAAGCACTCATAGAGGATTCAACGAATAAGGTTCAAACCGGAAGTGAACAGGTAGCCCAAGCGGGGCGCACCATGAATGAGGTGGTCTCGTCGATCCAGCGTGCTGCTGCTCTCATGACAGAAATCAGTAGTGCCTCTTCTGAACAGAGAAAGGGTATTGAATACATCCATCAATCAATACAGCAAATGGATGATGGTACCCAACAGAATGCAACTCTCGTTGAGGAGGCCACCGCAGCAGCAGAATCAATGAGAGGATTAGCAAAACAGTTGCTTTCTGAAGTAGCAGTTTTCCAGTTGCCAAGTACTGAGATATCTGCTGTTCTACCACGCAATGCTGTTCGTGGTGCGGCCACTGCGCGCATGTTACCTTTACTATCGGGTTCAAATCTCTCGACTCCGAAGAGTTTCGAGAGGACTCTCGACTTTACTGCTGCTAAGGGAAAGAGTAAGGCTAGCAGTACAAGAAGGGAATTCGCAAAAGACGGTGGC
>CAUYTX010000056.1:0-6781 GCA_963575665.1 Gammaproteobacteria bacterium
CTGGTCACCCGCTCCTCCATGGCTTGCGGGGTCACTCGACATCCTTGTCTCGCTCCATTGTGTGAAATGTAAAAAAGATACCCTTGTAAGCCCTGCTAAGGGGAGTACACCGAAGGCGAGAGGGGGTTCCACAGAACATGGCTTAAGCATTTTGCGGTTACTCCAGCTATAATGCTGCCATTAATAAGGTTACACGTTATGTGCTCTGTCAACATTTTCCTTGCCCTGAAAGGCGGGGTTTTTCGTGCATACTGATCAATGAAAAACACAACTTACGAATCTCAATTTGTTCAGATTTTACTAATTGCTTTGGTTCCTTTTTTTGTTTTATGGTTTTGGAAGGAAGCTCCCCTAGAAACAACGTGGATAGACACTCAAATACGTGGGCATGGTTGGACAGGAGGGATCTTCTTTTTTTTAACCGGAACAGCATTTACGGCAGTTGGGTTTCCACGTCAGGTAGTGGCCTTTCTTGCGGGTTACGCTTTTGATTTTCTATTAGGAACAGGAATCGCCTTACTTGCCACGGTGCTCGGTGCAGCGATTGCTTTTCAATACGCTAGGTTCATGGGTCGAGCATTTTTGTTGCGTCGTTTTCCCCACAAGATTAAAAAGATTGACGATTTCTTAGAAGGAAATACTATTTTAATGACTGTTGTACTGAGACTTTCTCCTTTTACCAATAATTTAGCCACTAATTTAGCAGGAGGGGTATCAGGTGTACAAAGGACTCCTTTTTTACTAGGGTCTGCCTTAGGCTATTTACCACAAACCCTAATTTTTGCGTTGTTGGGCTCTGGTTTTTTGTTAGATCCCGTGATTCGTACTGGAGCAAGCGTTGGACTTTTTACTCTCTCTAGTTTTTTGGGTGTATGGCTTTGGCGTCGTTCTCGACGCGGTTTATCCGAAGAACTCCCAGAAGCCGAATGACCTATTTGGCCTCAATGGTATACAACAAATCAGTGCCTACACTGCTACCGCCTTCTGTTTCTAAAGTCCAGTTTTTGGCGAGCTTGTAGCGTAAACGAAGACTAGAAGTATGTTCATACAATCCTAAACCGTAACTCACATAAAGCCGCGGCGAGAGGTATTTCCCGAGCACCAGTGAGGTTTCCTGTCCTTTGTTTTGGCTACTGTCGCCGGTGGTGTTTCCTAGATTTTGACTCTTTACTGTTTCTGAAGAACCAGGGGTACCTTGTTGAACCTCGATAGATTCTAATCCGAAGGTGTCTTTTAATCTTTCCATCACTGCGTCTCCATTCCCGATCCCTAGGCTGCTGGCAGCTTGGAGAATCATGCTGGCATCAGGTTTCGCAGAAGTTCCCGAACCATGTCCTGTAAAGAGATAGGCCAAAATTTGGGTTTGTTCCATCGTGGGTTCAGAAAACAAGGTCAATTTTGGGGATTGAACTGCCCCGCGAAGATGAATGCCTACGGTGGCCTCATCTGTGGTTCGTACCGCTTCTACATCCAATCCTGGATTTTCCAAAGGACCGTTCAAAAATAGAAGACGGCCTCGGCGGATAGAGAGATCTTGCCCATAAGCTTTGTAAGAGCCATCTACAGTGTATAACTCCCCAGAAGCAGAAGAAGGTCGACCAGGATTTTCAGTCACCGTTACTTGACCTTCAAGCCGTGTTTTGAGTCCTAGGGCTTGGATCTTTACCTCTTTACCCAGTTCAATAGTTACGAGTACGGAAATGGATCGGGCTGTTTCGGGTGTTTTTTGTCTACCGACCACTACCACATCAGGAGAAGCCGTCTGCACCCCAGAAGAAAGAGTTTTAGGAGCAATCTTGGCACTTGGGATTAACACTTTCCCATTCAGTGTCACCTGTCCGGCTCGCGTGTCTAATGTCAAATTAGGGGAAGCGGTCATTTTCGCTTCTGGCAAATCTAGCACTGCAAAGTTTTCACCTTGGATTTGAAGGTGCGCAGGAAAAGTTTCACTCGGTTTTAGATCTATCGTGCCTGTTAATTTGAGCGTGCCATCCCCAGAACGTACTTGGCCTTCTACTGCCAGAGGAGACTCTCCACGACCCCGAATAGCCAGTTTCATATCTTGGAGTTTTAATCCCGCAGCGGGTGCTCGAAGCGAGCCCTCCTCTAAAAAAGCTTCTCCTTCGATTCGAGGTTGTCCCAAGGTGCCACCAAAAGTCATTTGCGCACGTACTTCTCCTTTGGTTTCCACCAACGCTGGAACCAATGCCGAAATAAGCCCAAGTTCGGTTACCCCGATGCGAGCCTCTCCCGTCACGGCAGCTTTTAAGGGATCTTCTAAAAGAGCATTTTTAGCAAGAGAGAAGGAAGCACCGAGCCCCCCTCCTTCTTTTAGGGTGACAAAACTTTGGATTTGGAGTCGTTCGCTGCCAAGTTCTGCGTGGACATTTGCCTGTTGCCAATGTAAGTGTACTTCACGCGCCGGATCTAACCGCCAGGCCAACTCTCCAGGACTAGGAATGACCTCTAGTTGTCCTTCTAACCCTCGCGCACCCTGGTTCAAACGTAAAGAAGCGTTCAGGCTACCTTTAAGGTTTAATCCCGAAATTTTTGGGATAATCTTAACAATCGGTACTTCACGAAGTCTTACAGAAGCGTTCGTTTTTCCTGGTTGCCATTGCCCGGTAGCACACAACTGACCACCCAGTCGACTAGAAAGACACAATTCTTCGAGTACGATCGATTGGGTATTGCCTGCCAAGGAAACCGGGGCCTCTAGCGAACAATCGCCAATTTCTGGTAATTTTCCTTCCAAAGACAAGAGCTGCCCACGCCAAATTTTCTTATCCCAACCGCCTTGAAGCTCTAAAGAAAGGTCCCCATACATTCCACCTTGGGTAGAAATATTGGAAACATCCACTTCTAAGTAGTGTTTTTGAAGGTTGCCTTGGCCTGAAACAGATACTTCTGCTAGTTGTACTCCTCTCACTGTCCAAGCTTTTCCTTCTGTGGCCACGTGAATAGTCCCTTTTGGATCTATGTTGACATCTGCGGATAGGGTGCCTAGCTGCTGCCCAAAAGCCCGTAATTTTTCCCCTTTTAACGTGGCTTGTACTTTTGGATTTTCGAGTGTTCCTTCCAGATGTCCTTGTCCTACCAGCTGACCACGTCCTTCTGGCCAAAGGTCTGCAAAGTTCGGGATATTGGCATTCCAAACCAGATTAAAGGTATTGCCAAGGGTTCCTTGTAACGTGAGTTTCGCAGTGCCTAAGCTTAATTTGCCATCCGTGATTCGTACTTCACTTGCCTTTAGAGTGGTTTCTTGTATTTTGATATCCAGTGGTTTTCCTCGCAGGATACCTCCAAGGCGAGTAGTCCCGAATTTTCCCTCCACTCCTTTGGGAGTGAGGCTACCTTCTCCGATTGTTGAAAACTCCAATTTCCCGGGAAATTCTGGTAACAAACCTTCTGGCCGGAGGTTCTTTCCAGACAATGCAACAGAAGCATGTAAAGTTGGTTGCCAACTTGCTTTGCCAGAAGCGTCGATTTGTCCCCCAAGCACTTCAGAACGAAGGGAATCAATAGAAATGCCTTGTAAATTTCCATGAGCACTCAATTTCAAACGGCTAGGTATGACCGTTTTGAGGTTCACACCCAACTGAAACCGATAACGATTGGGGTTGCCAATGAGAGAAGCCTCTCCCTCTGGACTCTCCACTTGGGGGAGTTTGTGCCAAGCCAGTGCCCGCCAGCCCGCAGCCAAACGAAACTCTCCGCCTAGGGTAGCCTCTCCCTTTACGTGTAATTCCATTTTTGAGTCATGGCTAGACTGTAACACCATGTCTTGTAATATAAGACGTGGCTCTTCTTTCCAGTCACCCGAAAAGTGAAAATTCATTTTCCAAGGCCCACCCCAGAGAGGATCTGTTTTAGATGGTCCAGACAAACCTAGTTCTACAGTAGCTTCTTGAGCGGTTCCCTGTGCGGAGAGGATCCCACTCCAAGGATTTAGAATGTGCATTCCTGCAAAAACGGAAGGATCCACTTTGGCAAGGTTCCACTTCGTTTTCCAGGTGAGAGCTTCTGGTTGAATTTGTGCATCAAGGTGGCTAGAAAGCCCTTTTCCGCTGATGGTTTGTGCTAAATGAAGATCTTTGATATTGCCACGAAATTTCCCAATGCCGCTCACAGCAGGACCTTTGGGAGGTCTAATAGTCCAGGACAAATCACCCGATGTCGCCCAAGCACTCTCAGGTTGGACTTGTCCTCTTAGCAAAAAATCTAGGGATTGCGTCGAAAAACTCAGTTGTTTAAGTGATAGAAAACCATTTGACCAACGTCCTGACAGGATGGCGTGTTTTAATCGAAAAGGCTCTTGACTGGGTGTGGAAAAATACTGAAATTTCTCTAGTTTAGCTTCTTGTATCTCTAAGGAAATGGGGGGAATGAAAAATGGCGTTTGTTTTTTTGTTTCGTGGTTTGGGTTGATTCGTTTTTGAACTAAAGTCACGCCTCGCACTAGGCATTTTTGCAGAAGTATTTTTTTTTCCAAGAGAGCAATGGGTTTCCAAGACAGTACTAAATCGTCGATCTTTACTTTGACTGTGTCATTTTCATATTGAAACCCCACTAAGTGCAGGGTACCTAGTAGATGTCCTTCCCATTTCTCTAGGGTAAATTGCCCTGGAATCCATGGCACAACTGTTTTTAGGGTAATGTGAAAACCAGCAGAAGTGCCTAAGAGGAACAAAAAAGCCACTCCCCCGAGCAAAATACCGAAGGAAATGGCTGAAGACCAAGAACGAACGATCCACCAATACCAGTGCCCTAGGAAATGTCTAACTGATTTTGGAAGAGTTTTGACTTCTGGTTCAGCGTTTTGCCCAGAGTCACTAGATTCTGGCGCGGGATCACTAGGCAAATCAGGATTTAGTACGTCCTCTTTGACAGGTTCTGACAGCACAATAGTGCCTTGAAACTAGTACTACTGGTCTAGTAAAGATCCTCAAAACCTGCTTTTTGCATCCACTCTCTGGCTTTTTCCTCGTCACGTGGGATGCCATTGCCTTCTAAATACATTTTGGCCAAGTTTACTTGGGCACCCGCCAATCCTTGTTCTGCGGCTAGGGTAAACCAGTGGGCTGCAAGGGCAGAATTGGCAGGAACACACTTACCATCTAAATACATGAACCCTAAACCGTGTTGTGCTAAGGCGTGGTCTTGCTCAGCGGCAGCTTTCATCCAACGGTAAGCTTGCAGATCATTCCTAGCCATGCCCAACCCGTTTTGAAACATCACACCTAAGCGATACTGAGCTTCGGCATCCCCTTCTTCTGCCACTGGAGAAAGCAACTGCATGGCTCGAGAAAAATGTTTTGCTTCAAAAGCAGAAAGGCCACTGGAAAGGTCCATTGTAAAATCGTGGGTAGAATTGTCCATTTTAATAATCCTAAAAATCCAAACTACTTAAATTGAGAAAAGTAAAGGATCCGAGACACCTGCAGCAGCAAAACCCTGCGCTCGAATGCGACAAGCAGGACATTCTCCGCAGGGAGGTTGCTGTCCCAAGTAACATGTATGTGTCAGTGCAAAAACAGGAAAAGCACCCAGTCGTGTGGCCAATGCAATAATTTCTTTTTTAGACAAGTGTATCAGCGGAGTATGAATCGAAATCTCGTAATTCAGCCCAAGGCACAAAGCCTGTTGTAAGGTTTTGAGTGAACTCTCTCGGCAATCCGGGTAACCACTGTAGTCTATTTGGCTTACACCAATCACGAGGTTCCGAATGCCACGTGGGTAAGCATAAGCCGCGGCAAAAGTGAGAAAAATAAGATTTCTACCGGGCACAAAGGTGTTAGGAAGCCCAGTCTCTTGGTTTACACGAATCGGGATTGCCTCATTCAGAGCATTGCTCCCGAGGGCAGGAAAGGTATTGATTGGGAGTGTGATTTGAGGCACACCCGCTAGGCGTGCGACCTGCTGTGCACATTCTAACTCAACTCGGTGACGTTGTTGGTAGTCGAAAGTCAGGGCAACAGCAGAGCCAAATTCTTGCAAGGCCCAATAGAGGCACGTCGTGGAGTCTTGTCCACCTGATAACAAGACTAGGCTATTTGCTTTAGTTGTTTCGTGCACCCTGATCTACCCAAAGCCGAATCAACGTAGCATCTCTTTCTGGAAGCGGCCCCCTAGCGTGTGGCATTCGGATCCTAGGATCGAGCTTTCCTTGTACTGCACGAACTAGAGTACTAGAAACAGCGTCCCCCGGTTTAATGACCGGGCCATACTTAGTTCCCTTAATCAATGCTTCATAAGTTTCCACACTGAATTGATTTTGTGCATATCCTTGCCCTGAAGCTTGGTTTCCCCCTCCAGGCGTGTGACAATCCACACAGTAGGCAATCAAAATGGGACGGATGTCGTTTCGATAACTGACCTCGGAAGTATCCTGAAAACAGCCTGTGAGACTCATGCTGGCCAATATCAGGCTTCCGTATTTTTGCTTAGACCACAGGTTGCAAAGGAACATAGCAGCTCTAAAATCCAAGTAGCACACTAGAGCATTTCTCGATTGTTGACATCCTCCCCGCCCCGCCCCAAAGGACGGGCATCCCTATGGATCTACACGCTGAATTGTGTATTCTCTCGGTAGGTTCCCACAGAAAGACCTCACTGCACCTTCTCTCCACAGGCAAACCGGGCGTGTCCCACACTCCGCGTGATGATACTAGACTGCAAACTAAAGTCAACCTAAAACCGTGCTATTCATCCCCACCCTGAAGGACCTTACAAGGGTATCTTTTTTTTAAATTTCAAATAAAACAGTGAGTTACAAAATTTA
>CAUYTX010000057.1:0-6721 GCA_963575665.1 Gammaproteobacteria bacterium
GCTTCAACAATTTTCATTTTTAAAATCTCAATGTTTAATGGATCTTTTTCAGAAGTCAAACTAAAAAGCGTATTGGTATTACAGATTTAAAATTCTCTAACGCTTTGGACACTGAAAAAGAAAACGAAGAAGCAAAGATGATTGATTTTGTTGAACATTTGACTGATATGATAATGTTAACTAAAACAGAATGCGCTCTTATACAAATAACAACATCTGCTCAAGGTATGCAAAACTTTGATCTTCCAGCTAACCTTAAACGTAAGTCTGGGCCAGATAAACCTAGAAAAGATAGTTACTCCGCATTAGTATTAGGTAATTGGTTGTGCAAGATTTATTTTGACATGAATAATACTCAAGTTGAAGATATGACTGAAACTTTTGAACCTATGTTTATAGCTTAAAGTTAAAAAGTCACTTTTAAAGTCACAATGTGTAACTATTATTAACATGAGTCGCAAATATAATAAAAGATCAGATTATTGGGGCAAATTCTCTAAAGCTCAAGAAGGCCAATCTGAGCCGCTTGACGCTATGTTAAGAGATAACGCTTCTGAACCTTCTTTAGTTGGTGATCCATTTTATCAACAAGAGTCTAAAGCTTCTAGTTACGAAAGAAGTGGAGGAGGAGAGTCTACTAGTTTACGTAGAAATTTGGCTTATGTAGGACCAAAAATTTATAAATATGGAAACATTAGAGAAGGAATGTTGCCATTCGAAACCTCTATTAACGGATATAATATTCGTGACGCTATAGAATTATGTCAGAAAGCTTATGCAAACATAGCTATTTTTAGAAATGCTGTTGATATTATGTCTGAATTTGCTAATGCTGAAATCTATTTAGAAGGTGGAAGTCAAAAATCTAAGGACTTTTTCTCAAAATGGATGAAGTATACAAGGATGTGGAATGTTAAAGATCAATACTTCCGCGAGTATTATCGCAGTGGTAATGTTTTCTTTTATAAGATTAATGCTAAATTTGACATAGATGATTTTCAAAAAATTCTAGAAACATACGCTTCGTATGATGGAGCATCTTATAATACAGATATTAAATTGTATAATTATCCTACGCCATACGACGTAAAGAATTTAATTCCAGTTCAATACACACTTCTCAATCCATATTATTTAACAACAAATCACACAAGTTCTTGGCATCAAATCGTTTATCAAAAAATACTTTCTGAATACGAATTAGAAAGACTTAGGTCGCCTAAAAACGATCACGATAAAGTTGTATTTGATAGTTTAGATAACGATACAAAAGAAAAAATCAGATTGGGTCAATGGGCAAGAGATGGGCTTAAAATTCAATTGAATCCTACAGATATTATTTATTCTTTTTATAAAAAGCAAGATTACGAACCTTTTGCAATACCTTTTGGTTTCGCCGTTCTTGATGATATCAATTTCAAAATGGAAATGAAAAAGATTGATCAAGCTATTTGCCGCACAATTGAGAATGTCATTCTATTGATAACTATGGGTACTGAACCCACTAAAGGAGGCATTAATCATAAAAATATAAAAGCGATGCAAAATCTTTTGAGCAATCAATCTGTTGGTCGCGTTCTAGTTGCGGATTATACAACAAAAGCTGAGTTCATTATCCCAGACATGAATAAAGTTTTAGGATATGAAAAGTATAAAGTCGTCAATGAGGATATTAAAGAAGGATTGCAGAATATTCTTATCGGTTCAGAAAAATTTGCAAACACAACTGTAAAAGCTCAAGTATTTTTCGAAAGATTAAAAGAAGCTAGAAAAGCTTTCTTGAATGATTTCCTACAGCCTGAAATGGAATTGATTTTTCGCAACTTAGGATTTAAAGGTAAATGCCCTATTGCTAAGTTTGAAGAAGTGTCTATTAAAGATGAGACTCAATTTAATCGCGTGGTCACGCGCATGATGGAACTTGGAATATTACCTCCAGAAGAAGGTTTGAGAGTGATTGAAACTGGCATTTATCCAACTAAAGAAGAGCTAGGTACTGCTCAAGCTAAGTTCGTAGAAGAAAGAAAGAAGGGGTATTATAATCCAATTGTTGGCGGCGTTCCTGTTATTGCTCCTCCAGTATCTGAAGCTTCAGGAGTTAAACCTGTAATGAAAAAGACAACAACTCCAACTGAAAGAGGTCGTCCTGTTGGGTCTAATGCTTCTGTTTATGCAAAAGATGCAATTGCTAAAGTCATGGACAAAACGAAAGATTTGTATTCTATTGTAGAAGTAGGTTTGAAAAAGAAATATTCTAAAAAATCTTTAAATGCTGAACAAAATAAACTAGCTCAAGGAATTTCTGAAGCAATTATATTAGGATCTCAGAGCGAATCTTGGATATCTTTAGCTACAGAAGTTCTAAACGATCCTAATAAATTAGATAAATTGAACATCTTAAGTGAGATCCAAACTACTGCTGGCGAACATGATTTAGATACATATGCAGCAGCACTTTTATATCACAGCACTAAGTATTCCGTGTAAAATCTAATTATATGTTCCTTTATAGAACTAAATTTGACAACATAGTTACGGCTTCATTAAATTTCGATAGCAATGTTTTGTTGTCACAAGCTTCATTGGAGCCACTTAAGTCAATTATACCTTCTTCAGTTAATTTAGAAAAGAATGTTGATTTAGTTGGGGCCGCATTTAATGCGGCTCTTGTAAATCGTTTTAATAAAAATGGTGATGGCATTGATACTAATACGGCCATTGCGTTTAAAAATTATTTCATTCACAAGCCAACAAATATTGAACATAACAAAAAAAGAGTAGTTGGGCATATTGTTAATTCAGCATTTTCTTCTTATGGAGAGAATAAAATATTATCTGATGAAGATGTAAGAGGAAGTCTTAGTCCATTTAATATTGCTTTGGCCGCTGTAATTTATAAAACAGTTGATCGCGATTTCGCAGACGCATTAATGGATTCTAACGATCCTGATTCCGCATTATATGAAAAAATTAGTGCAAGTTGGGAGATAGGATTTAATGAGTATTATGTTGCAGTTGGAAGTGCAGATTTGAAACAAGCGGAGATTATTACTAAAAAAGAACAAATAGATGAATTCAAGAAATATTTAAAAGGCTTTGATGGATCTGGATATATGAACGATGGAACTCCAGTATATCGTTTGGTTACTGGACGTATTTATCCTTTAGGTATCGGATTCACCAGTAATCCTGCTGCTGATGTTAAAGGGGTAGTAATTGACGATGGAACATCTGGTATAGAAATTGAAAACGAGAAACAAGAAATAGAAACAGAAGAAGCTGAGTTTTATGAAGTCGATTCTATAGAATTACTTAACTTTAACAATAAAATATTTTCACAAAAACAAAAACAACCTGTAAATATTACCAAAACAAAAATTATGGATTTAGAACAAATACTATCTGCATTAAAAACAGTTCTTGCTGAAAAGCAAGACACTGCCAAGTTTAGTGATGAAGCTGTAGCTTCTATTTCAGCCAAGATCGCTGAGAGCATTAAACTAAAGAGTGACGAAATGAAACTAGAGATGGAACACGCTGAAGTCGCTAAGGCTGAAGCTGTCGCTCAAGTTGAAAAATTCAAGAAAGATCTTGACGATAACAACAAGAAACTTTCCGAGACTCTCGCGAAACTCGCAGAACTCGAAAACACAATTTCCGCTCAAGCTTCTCAAGAACTTTATAGTTCAAGAATGAGTTTCCTAGATACTGATTATGATCTTGATGAAATTGATCGTCAGTTTCTAGCTAAAGAAGTATCTACTTTGGCAAACACAGAAGAGGCGTTTGCTTCTTATAAAGAAAAGCTCGCTGTTCTTTTTAGACACAAGAACAAAGCTTCAAAGCAAGATCAAGATAAATTTTTCCAAGAACGTCTGGAAGCCGAATTGGCCAAGAGAATGGGACAAGCAAAGACTCAACGAACTGAAGTTGTCGAAAAGACAGTTGAAGTTGAAACAGCTTTGGCTAACGCCAAACGCGAAGAGCCAGCTATACCCGCTCAGTCACTCGCTCCTTCAGAAGCAAAAGCTTCTTGGAAAGAAAGACTAGGCAAAGCTTTCAGCAAGGAAAACATAACAGTTAAATTTTAAAAATATATGTCACTAAGATTATATCCATTCAGACAGTATAGCGACGTTGATGTTATCAACATGTTCGCGAGCGACACTGTTGATGCCACTCCATCTACAAATGGCAATGGTTCAGCCGGTGTTTTCGTCAAGGTATCTGCTGGTAACTTGGATCTCGATCCAATTCAGTACACAGCTACCGATATTACAAATACACTTGGTAAATCAGATTACCCTTTCTTGGGTGCTGTTCAATACCCTGCTGTACCTTTGCAGTTTACAGCCGCCACTGCTGGTGTTCCAGTTCTTGGCTTGACTCTTAATCAGACTCTAGCTACTGATGAAAATGGTGAAAGACTTCTTTACAATCCAGTAAAGAGAGCGGAACTACAAGCCGTTCTTACTGGACAAGCTGTACCTGTAGCTACTCGCGGTATCTTCACACTAGCTGATACAGCTATTGACTGGGTTGACGCTAACATGGTTGTTAATAGCCATCTTATCATCTCAGCTAACGCTGGTAAGGTTTCTGGCTTATTGGCTAGTGCTGTATCCCCAATCACTGGAACCACAAGTATCATTGGCCGTATTCTCGGCACTGGTCAACGTGTTTCTCAGAATGGTAAGAGTGATTATTTCGCCGGTACTACTACTGGTAAATATGCTCTTGTTCAATTCGATTGTAATTCCTCTTACGTTGTATAATCAATTTAACTAATAAATAATATGAAAATCGTTTTAAAGAGAACAGACGAACAAGTCGAGCTAATTAAAGCTCTAGCCTCAAAGAACCGTGAAGTAGCCTTCGATGCTCAAGTAGCTTTGGCTGAATTCATTGGACCAGTTTTGGCTGAAGTTATTAATAACGCCCCAACTATTTCTAATTTGTTCACAAGTCTTCAATTCAATGCTGAAGATAACCCCTCAATTCCTCTAGACCTATATTATGATATCTTCGATGAAGATTATATTAAGGTCTATAGTCAGAGCGTAGCTGGTGGTCTTCCTCAGAACGTAGTTCAACCTTTGGCTTCTGAGCTAAAGATTGCTACTTATCGTCTCGACAGCGCCGTCGCTTTCGACAAGAAGTACGCTGCCAAGAGCCGTTTGGACGTAGTTAGCAAGTCTTTCACTCGTATAGCTCAAGAAGTTATGCTCAAACAAGAAAGAACTTCCGCTAACCTTCTAATGACTGCTCTAGCTAACGCTTCTACTGGTAATGATACTACTGCTGCTAATAACCTTCACACCTTCCGTTCTGCTGCTCTTGGACGTTTCGTTCTTAACGACTTGAACAAGTTGTTCACTAAGATCAAGCGTATTAATGCTTCATTCGTTGGTGGCACTCCTTCTGGCGCTCGTAGAGGTCTAACCGATCTTATCGTTTCTCCAGAAATCATCGAAGAAATTCGTGGTATGGCTTATAACCCAATCAATACCAAGGGTTCTCTAGCTGGCACTGCTAGTACTTCTAACAGCGCTGGTAATGGTCCTGTCACTGCTACCGATGAAATTCGTAACCAACTTTTCAATCAAGCTGGTCTACCTGAATTCTTCGGAGTTTCAATCATGGAAATTCTAGAGTTCGGTGTTGGTAAGAAGTTCACCACAATTTTCGATACAGTCGCTGGTGCCACAGCTTACGCTGACAACTATGCTGTAAATGCAAATAGTGGATCTGCTCAACAATTCCTCGCTACTGAACAGATCATAGTTGGTCTTGACAGAAGCCGTGATTCATTGATTCGTGCTGTAGCTGTTGATGCTGACAGCGGTTCTGAGTTCAATCTAGTCGCTGATGACCAATATACTCTTCGTCAGGGTAAGATTGGTTATTATGGCTCTCTTGAAGAAGGTCGTATGGTTCTCGACAATCGCGCTTTGGTTGGATTGATTGTCTGATATATAGTAAGTCCGTCATAAATTAGGCGTTATCCGAAAGGGTAACGCCTTTTTTATTGAATAATATATATTTTGTGTAATATAGTATATGGCTAAAAAGTCAATTAAAAATACCCCGACAGATGCAAAAAAGCCTGAGCCTAAGAAGTCAGAGCTAGATAATATAACA
The DNA here is from genome assembly GCA_963575665.1 of Gammaproteobacteria bacterium. Lineage (GTDB taxonomy): Bacteria > Pseudomonadota > Gammaproteobacteria > CAIRSR01 > CAIRSR01 > CAUYTX01. Next base: position 6,142 of record CAUYTX010000057.1, read on the forward strand.
CTTGCGGATGGAAAAACTCATCTCGATCCAGACATTGAAAAAGTTAAAAAGCTAGAAGAAATTCTTGGCATTAGAAAAATGAATCCATTTGGCACATCTAATATTGATGTTTTTAGAGAAAGACTAAATGAAATGGCTATTGTTGATTTACAGCATATGTGCGAAAATATAGGCATCTTTGCAAGCGGCTCACGAATGCAAATTAAAGAAAAACTATTGCGTGAATTTAAGTCTACAAATAAAGGCAGTATTTCTATGTTGATTAATAATCCAGCATTGATTTTAGACCCTAACAATCCAAAGCATCTAAAAACTTTAAAAATTCTTCGCGAGATATAATGTATAGCATTTAATTAATGTGTGAACCCAAGCGAAAGCTTGGGTTTTTTTGTCTCCAAATTTAATATAACGTGTAATACTTAACAAATGGCAACTCAGTTATCAGTTATAAGAGGGGATACTTTTCCAACAGAAACGGTAACCGTGACTTCTGATGTTTTAGATTTTACTAATATTGTTTGCACGGGTCAATTAAGATCACATCCAGATGGAAATTTATTATATCAATTTGCACCAACAA
>CAUYTX010000058.1:0-6645 GCA_963575665.1 Gammaproteobacteria bacterium
TAAGTGCTATGTGGGTAAGCATAATACTTGAGTTTTTTAGTAAGATCAAAAGAAAGTATAACTGATACAATAACTTACATTATTTCTTACGTCGAACTCAGGTTATCATTACACAAAGGGCGGGACACGCTCGGTTAGCCCGTGGAGAGAAGGAGCAGTCAGTCCTCTCTGTGAAGCAGGAACCTGCCCTGAAGAAACTACACAGTTCAGCGTGTGGATCCGTGGGAATCCCCGTCCTTTAGGACGGGGAGGATGTCAATGAGTAATCTTAGAAGAGAAACTAAAGCTACCCCAAAAAACCTACCAACAGGTATACTAAACGCAGGGTGTCTATAACACGCTCAAAATTTTACCCCACTGAATCACTTTGGAGGTTCCCCGATGGAGGGTTTTTCCATATTTGTGCTGTTTTTGTTAGGCCTGGTGGTGTTAGTTATCTTCCAGGGTGTGAAGTCTGTGCCACAAGGCATGGAATTTACTCTGGAACGTTTTGGTCGTTATATCCGAACGCTTTCTCCGGGTCTTAACTTAATTGTCCCGTTCGTGGACGGCATTGGAAAACGGTTAAATATGAAGGAACAAGTCCTAAACGTTCCTTCTCAGGATGTCATTACCCGAGACAACGCCATGGTGCAAGTAGATGGCGTAGTCTTCTTCCAAATCTTAGACGCAGCCAAAGCTGCGTATGAAGTCAACAACCTAGAGCAAGCTGTTATGAACCTCACCATGACTAACATTCGTACTGTCATGGGTTCTATGGATCTTGATGAGCTTTTATCTAAGCGGGATAACATTAACGCAAGTTTGCTCAGTGTAGTAGATGATGCTACTACTCATTGGGGGATCAAGGTAACCCGTATTGAAATCATGGAGATCGCGCCACCGGCAGACTTAGTAGAAGCCATGGCACGTCAAATGAAAGCAGAGCGAGTCAAACGCGCGCAGGTGTTGGAAGCAGAAGGGCTACGAGCGGCCGAAATCCTAAAAGCAGAAGGTCTAAAGCAAGCTGCGATTTTAGAAGCAGAGGGACGACGAGAAGCTGCTTTCCGAGACGCCGAAGGACGCGAGCGCATGGCCGAAGCCGAAGCACGTGCTACCCAAGTAGTTTCGCAAGCCATTAATAAAGGTAACTTGAACGCCATTCACTACTTTGTGGCTCAACGTTACGTTGAAGCACTAAAGGCCATTGGCACAGCTCCGAATGAAAAACTGGTGATCCTGCCAATGGAAACTAGTGGAATCTTAGGATCTTTGGCAGGCATTGGAGAGCTGACTCGTCAGGCTCTCAGTGCAGCACGAACCCCTACGAACAACAACCCGTAATTCTTTGGACGAATGCCAGTGGCTCTAAACCGCCCTGGCAAGATCTCATGTAGGAGGATCCATGACGCACTTTTTTACTGGTCTGGTTTGGGGCGCGACTTATTGGCACTGGTGGGTTCTAGGGATGATCCTATTAAGCATCGAGGTCTTTGCCCCCGGGTTTTTCTTCTTGTGGTTAGGCATTGCAGCAGGGGTAGTAGGCGTAATCTTGTTTTTTGAACCGAGTATCTCTTGGCAAGTGCAGATTATTTTGTACGCTTTAACCTCATTAGCTTCGATCTTGGTATGGCGGTTGTGGCTACAAAATAGCGTTAGTCCACCTACTGACCAACCCATGCTCAACCGACGCGCAGACCAGTACGTAGGCCACGTGTTCACACTAGAGCAGCCTATCGTTAATGGGCGAGGAAAAGTACAAGTAGAAGATACTTGGTGGCGCGTAGAAGGAAAAGACCTTCCTGGGGGGAGTGCTGTTCGCGTCGTGGCCAGCGAAGGTGTAATTCTAAAAGTTGAAGGTGTCTAAATTTTTTCCCCGGTCACATTGGACGGCACAGAGCCGTCCAATCCGAAAAAGTGGCTTACAATTTATTAGCATGCGCGAAAAACCCCATCCTTTATGGCGGGGAAGATGTCGAAACTACTTTACTAGTTGATTCAATTCAAAAATTGGTAACAAAATCGCGAGCACAATCACCAGTACCATGCTCCCCATGATTAAAATCAGCAATGGTTCAAATAAACCAAGCAATGTGGCCACGTAGGTATCGACTTCTCGTTCTTGTGTGATGGCAGCTCGCTCGAGCATTTCTTCTAGGCGACCACTTGCTTCTCCAGAAGCAATGAGGTGTACAGTCATGGGTGGAAAATGCCCACTGGCTTCCAAAGCTCGGTGTAGAGCCATGCCTTCTCTCACTCGTTTGGCAGCTACCTCGACTGCTTCTCGCATGACCAAATTAGACAGTACGGTACCTGCGATCCTCATGGCTTCTAACACGGGTACGTTGCTGGCTGCGAGGATACTCAGGGTTCTGGCAAAACGTGACGTATTCATGCCACGATCTAGCCGACCGAGCAATGGTATTCGCAACAATAACCTATGAAAAACTACCCGTGGCCCATGATGCCTTAACAAAAGGCGTGTGCCTATGATTGCAGCAGCAATACTTCCTAAAATGAAGATCCACCACACCTGCAAGAAATTACTAACAGCGATGAGACCACGGGTCAATGCTGGGAGCTGTTGACCAGTACCCTGGAAAACCTGAACAACCTGAGGCACAACGTACACCAAAAGTGCACCCACTACTAAGACTGCCACAACACTAATCATGGCAGGATAAAGCAATGCAAGCCAAGTACGCTGACCAACCGCCTGGCGAGATTCAGTAAAATCTGCCAACCGGTCCAAAACTGCATCTAAATGGCCAGATTGTTCTCCAGCAGACACAGTGGCGCGATACAACTCTGGAAATGCATTGGGAAAGTCGTTTAATGCTGCTGCTAGAGTATGTCCTTCCATGACCCTAGCCCGCACACCCAAGATCATGCTCTTGATTCGCGCCTTTTCAGTTTGTTGGGCAACGGTGCCTAATGCTTCTTCTACTGGTAATCCGGATCCCGTGAGGGTAGCTAATTGGCGAGTAATCAGTGCTAAATCACCGCTAGAAATTCTGCGCCGAGTAGTGCCTTGCCCAGCATTACCCGCTTCTGGGCGATGCACCTCTTCGACGGTAAGTGGAATTAATTCTTGTTTTCGGATCTGACTTCGTACGGCATGAGGTGTATCTCCCTCTAAGACGCCCTTCCGGTTATTTCCTTTTGCGTCGATTGCGGTGTATTCGAAAGCACCCATGTTTTAGCTCTGTAAACAACCTGGAAACAAATTTGCCAATGAGTCCACCACTGCATCTGGAGATGCCAAGCGAATATCCTCTCCATGGTTATAACCGTAGGACACACATACCACGTGAAAACCGGCGGCACGTCCTGCAATGACATCGTTCATAGAATCACCTACCATCCAACAACGATCCGGAGAAACCTGAAAATGTCGCGCAGCATGTAATAAAGGTTCAGGATCCGGTTTCTTTTTGGGAAGAGAATCTCCAGCTAAAACGAGGTCAAAGCAGTCCATCAACCCTAAACTACGAAGTAACGGAAAAGCAAAACGCGAGATTTTATTGGTGATACAAGCCAGTGGAATGTTCGCTGCTCGTAGGGTCACAATCGCCTCTCGTGCACCTTTGTATACTCGGCTATAGGTATTGATATTGGCATCGTAACATTCCGCAAAAAGCTGCCATGCCTTGGCATGAAGATCGGGGCAGGCTTGACCGTTCATGTGTCCCGTGACCGCACGATGTAACAGTCGTTCAATCCCATTCCCTATCCATTCCTGAACTTCTGCTTCTTCCCGCAGAGGTAAACCCAACTGTGATAACACTTTTTCTAAACAACGAGACAAATCAGGTGCGGTGTCTACTAGAGTGCCATCCAGATCAAATACCACTAAAGCTGGCGGAGGCAATACACGGCTTTCCATGATTTTTGGTTTAGAGTCGGGAGACATAAGCGGCAATCTGTTCTCTTTGGTTTTTGTCAGGAAAGGGCTCAAATCCTGCACTCAAATCACATTCTAAATGGGTAATGTCTGCAGTGGCAGGAATTGCGCAGGTAATCGCAGGATGACTTAACACGAATTTAAGGAAAAAAGATGCCCAGTCTCGACAACCAAGGTCTAAAGCCAGCCTCGGTAGGCGTCTTCCTTGCACATTTCGCAGTAAAGCACCATGCCCGAGTGGGAGATTGGCGATGACTGCTACTCCCAATTCTTGCGCCAAAGGCAATACCTCTTTTTCTGCGGCGCGATTTGCCACATTGTATGGGATTTGAACAAAATCAACAGGATGTCCTCTCAGTACATCGGCTACTTCTGACAACGCGCCAGGATGATAATGAGTGATACCACAATAGCGTATGCGACCCTCTGTTTTCCAAGTCTCTATAATTGGCAGATGTACTTGCCATTCCATGAGATTATGAATTTGTACCAAATCTAGGGGAAAAACTTGTAGGCAATGAAGAGAATCTTCCATTTGCCGAATGCCTGCACCACCCCTACTGCTCCAAATTTTCGTAGCCCAAAAGATTTTTTTAGATAACAGAACTTCCGAAGCCAAAGCCCCAACCACATTCTCTGCATTCCCGTACATGGGTGAGGTATCAATGAGTTTACCTCCTGCAGAGGAAAAACGCTCTAGGAGAGTACGCAAGGTACTCGGCGGAGAAGTTTTGCCTACGTCAAAAGTGCGATAGGTGCCTAGTCCAATGACAGGCAAGAGCTCGCCGGTGCGCGGAATTGGACGTTTTACTAACGTACCTTCTGAAATCATGTGGTGTCACTTCGCAGGAGGGCCAAACCACCCTTCTTGTTGCATGAGGCGAAGTAACTCTTGCGCGCGAAGGTCTCCATGTTCTGCAGAACGCCGTACCCAACGATCACATTCAATGTTATTTTGGGAAACCCCTCGTCCAGCGAGATACATTAGACCCAATCGGTATTCTGCTGGGGCATGTTTTTGGTCTCCTGCCTGGCGCAAGAGACGTACTGCTTCCCGATCGTCATTTCCAGAAGAAAGGTTTTGCAAGAGCAACATGGCTAATTCATATTGCGCGTTGGCATGTCCAACGCTTGCAGCCTTAGATAACCAGTTGAGAGCCCGAGCGGAATCAACAGAACCACCTTCGCCACGGGCAAAAAACACGCCTAAAACATATTGGGCTTCTGTGAATCCCGCAGTTGCTGCCTGCCGATACCACTCTTCAGCTTCACGTGCGTCTTGGGTAACTCCGTTGCCATGATGATACAAACGCCCCATTTCACATTGAGCACCTGCTACACCTTGTGTCGCTGCTTGGTGTAGCCAATACAATGCTGCGGAGGAATCTTTAGGGTTCCCACGACCCGTTAACAGATGTACACCTAATTCATATTGGGCAGTAGCCAATCCTTGCTCTGCAGCCAGTTGAAACCATCGGAAAGCTGCGGAATCGTTTTGGTGTACCTTTTTGCCTTCCGAGTATAAAAGGCCTAACTCATATTGCGCGGGTGCGTACCCAAGCTCAGTTGCGACCTGAAGCCAACGCATGCCTAACAAAATATCCTCTAAAATTCCTTCTCCATTCAGATAAACCAGTCCTAAGCGATGGGCGGCCTCTGCATTGTTTTGTTTTGCCGAAGCCTCTAGCCAATGAATTGCTGTAGTTGGATCCTTAGCAGTTCCTTGGCCAAGGAGATAAAGGGCTCCCAATCGAAGTTGGGCACGACTATGTCCAGCGGTTGCGGCCTGTTGAAACCAAGAAAAAGCTTCGGAAAGGTTTTTAATAACACCCTGTCCGTCTGAAGAAATTTCACCCAATCGACAGGCTGCCTCAGCATGCCCAAGGCGAGCCGCTTGCTGAAACCAGCGAACTGCTTCGGCCCGCTCGCGCGGGGAACCTACCCCGGATTGATATAAGATAGCCAGTTGGTATTGAGCGGCACTGAATCCTTGTTCTGCAGAACGCCGAAACCACTTCAGTGCATCTAACTCGTCTTTAGCCGCACCACGACCCCGAAGATAAAAGGAAGCTAGATGGTACTGCGCTTCGGGATGTCCATGTTCTGCAGAATGGCGAAACCAACGAACGGCCTCTTGATCGTTCCTAGGTACTCCTTGGCCATGGGCATATAAAAAAGCTAGATAAAACTGCGCGTCCCGATCTTCTTGCTCGGCAGCTAAAATAAACCACTGGGCTGCTGTTGAAAAATCTTCTGGAATGCCTTGTCCGTAATAATAAGCGAGCCCTAAGTTGAATTGGCCCCATGCCTCCCCACGTTCCGCAGCACGTCGGGCTTTATTGAGCTTCTCTTGGTCAGTTCCGGACATTGGAACAATATAGGGATGTCAAATAACCATGCCGATTAAAGTCACGAAGCAATTGACTCTTCTCGAATCTCTTAAAAATTATTTTTAGCTTAGAAAAACTTTCCTTATTATTTATGCTCAGTTTCTCCGAAACCAAAACGCCGTTCTTTCTAACTTTTTTTGTCTAAAAAAGCAAGACAGCCTAAATCTAAGCGAAAGCACTTAGTGTAATTTATTCGTTCCTAATTTAACAGGATATTGTACTTGATTAATTTTGCGCCAGCAAGTTCCTAAAGTTAACCTGAGTTAGAAAAAAGGGATTGCTAAATAAGCATAGGTAACAAAATATCTTTCTGAAACAGTAGGAGGGCACTGTGTTTAATCATATCAATAGCTTTAGAATATCGTTTAGTTT